>CBQWHS010000233.1:0-6611 GCA_967728665.1 uncultured Chryseosolibacter sp.
CTACCCTTGCGCAGCGGGGGGGAGATCTGAGAAAACTCAAATCCGCATTGATCACAAGAAGAAAAGAGATTGAAGACGCCGTTAATACTGATTTTGGGCATCGCTCACGACATGAGACAACCATGATAGAATTAGTTGGCGTGATCGAGGGCTTGAAATACCTGGATAGGAACTTGCGTAAGTTTATGCGTCCTACCCATCGACATGTGGCGATGTATATGCGATTCGGAAAAGCACGTGTCGAGTATCAGCCTCTTGGCGTAGTGGGTGTCATATCTCCGTGGAACTACCCTATTAATCTTTCACTGATGCCTGTTGTTACGGCAATAGCTGCCGGCAACCGCGTAATGCTCAAACCATCAAAGTTTACACCTGCTACTAATGCAGTGATTACAACAATGATTAATGAGATTTTTTCGGAGGAGCAGATGGCAGTTGTGAACAGTGATGGCGCAGCGTTCTCCAAACTCCCTTTCGATCACCTCGTGTTCACTGGCAGCACATCGGTTGGACGCTCCGTCATGAAAGCCGCAAGCGAGAATCTTGTACCTGTTACACTTGAACTTGGTGGAAAATCCCCCGTCATCATTGAAAAGAATTATCCTCTCGATAGAGCGGCATCTCGAATTGTATTTGGAAAATTACTCAGCGCAGGACAAACGTGTATTGCACCGGATTATGCATTGGTACACGAAACAGAAGTGGAAGCATTTGTTGATGCTTACACCAACCATGTGAAGGCCGCATATCCACAAGGCCCGACCAGTATCGACTATACTTCGATCGTGAACGAACAACAATATGCAATCCTGAAAGATCTGTTGGATGATGCCCATGCGCGTGGAGCAAAAGTTATTGAAGTTGGCAATCGTCCCGAAGATGCAAGAAGCCGTCCACATACATTTGCTCCAACAATTGTTCTTGGAGTGACTGACGAAATGCGGATTGCAAAAGAGGAAATCTTCGGTCCGATTTTACCGATACTTTCCTACCGTTCCATAGACGATGCCATCAACTATGTAAATGCACGCCCCCGACCATTGGCGCTCTATTACTTCGGCAACAATGGGCCTGATAAACGAAAGGTGTTAAGTCGAACCACCTCGGGAAATGTGACGATCAACGGAACCTTCGCTCACATCGCACAGGACGATCTCCCTTTCGGAGGTGTAGGAGAAAGTGGTATTGGGCAATATCATGGAATAGAAGGATTCCGGACGCTCAGTCATGCGAAAGGTATATTTGAGCAGGGCCGTTGGAATAGCCTGGATTTATTTCGCGCGCCCTTCGGCAAAGTAGCAGATTATATGCTCAAAGTTTTCCTTCGATAATAATCTGAATTGATCGTTTTTGGGAAATTTAAAAGTGATTACATTATGGATGTTATGCCACATTTTAAATCCCTAAGCGAATTGGCATGTGCGCAATGCGTACCACCACCCGAAAATCCCTTCCTGGGGCTTGTGCGAACCAGCAAGCTGACGCGAATGAATAATCCTGCGTTTACATGCGATTGTTACATAATAGCATTGAAGAAAATAAAGTCCGGTCATATACTGTATGGCAGGACCAAATTTGATCACGAGACAGGTTCGATGCTTTTTATGAAGCCGCGCCAACTAGTAGAGCTACAGAATTTGGAATTTGAGGAAGATGGCTATATCATGTTTGTTCATGAAAATTTTCTGAGTGGGCATGATCTGTACGAGGACATTCAACAATATTCCTTCTTTGATTACGAAACGAATGAAGCCCTTCACCTGGCACCAAAAGAGGAAAAAATCATCTGGAATATTTTTCAAACGATAGAGCAGGAATACAACAATAGCGAAGATGAATTCAGTCGCGAGATAATCCTGGCCGGGATCAATTCAATGCTGAAATATGCAAAGCGATTTTACAAAAGACAATTCATCAACCGGAAACAAGACTCAGGAAAAATTACGACCGAGTTTAATAAAATCTTACTGCAATATATTCGTGACGGCCGGCTAGTGAAGGATGGCTTGCCTTCCGTAAGCTATCTAGCCGATAAGCTACATGTTTCGTCTCGCTACCTCACAGATCTACTGAAAGTAGAAACAGGCAAAACCACACAGGAACTCATTCACATTACACTTATCAATGAGGCGAAAAATAAGTTAAGAGGTGGTGACATGTCCGTGTCCGAGGTGGCTTACGCTTTAGGATTTGAAAACATGTCTTACTTCTCAAGGCTTTTTAAGAAAGAGACGGGCGTATTGCCCTCATCGTATAAGAATCAATTGTAAGTGAAGTCGCACTGAAAAGTAAAAGCTACTCGAAATTATTAGCTTCTTTTTTACCGGTATTGAGGTTTGCCGTAACCGGCGGCTATATCGAAACAAGCCTTATTTTATCTTAATAACTAATTTATTTAACATTAAGGTAATGAGCAGCAGTTCCACACGTTCGTACAAGGAAGTTTTAATTTATTACCTGCTTTCCAAATGAATCTAACGGTCACCATAATCGCTCGGCTGTAGATACAATTGATTTCAAAAAATGTAATTAGATCTATATTATCTTAAAGCAAAAAATTAAATGAACAACCCGTCTATAAAGCAACAGGCTTATACTTCCTCTGCATCTGATGCTGAACTCTATGACCAGTATTTAGGTCCCATGTTCTTTGAACCTTATGCTGTGGAAGTTGCCAGCCGGATTGAGCCTTCTTCGGTAAAACTAGCCATTGAATTGGCGTCAGGGACAGGAAGAGCCACCAGGCATCTGAGAAAAGTCTTGTCACCTGCGACAGTACTCATTGCATCTGACATTAGTGCAGCAATGCTGAAAATAGCAAAAGAGAAATTGAAAGATGAAGATATTCGCTGGGAAACGATTGATGCACAGCAACTGCCTTTTGAATCGGGAAGCGTTGACCTTATTGTATGCTGCTTTGGTCTTATGTTTGTTCCTGAACGGACAAAAGCAGTAGCGGAAGCTTATCGTGTCCTTCGCCCCGGTGGATTGTTCATTTTTTCTACATGGGATAAACTGGAGACAGTGGGTGCTTCTTTTGTGTATAGAAATATCGTGAGACCATATTTGGAGGAACCGATACCAACATCATTGAATCTTCCCACTTCAATGCATGATGAATCGATAATTACCCCCTTGCTACAGGAGGCAGGCTTTTCAAAATTTTCAATTGAGAAGATAAGTAAAGAGTCCTATTGCATTTCAGCAAAAGATGCAGCAGAAGGCTTAACCATGAGAGGCGCAATTTATAATCAAATTATGGCACGCCATCCCGAACTGATCCACGAAATAAAGAGCATGGTGGAAAAGGAACTCTCAGAAAAATATGGAACTGCCCCGATGATCGCGCCTATGAGCGCACTAATAACTGAAGCCTACAAATAAAGCATATGCGTTTGCGTTATGCCTGTCTGCGCAAAATCAGGGTTAAGGTTTGTGACATAAGCATGTCCGCTTCACCGAACGATATGCTCATGTGACCGACAATAAAAAGGTGAAGCAATAAATAAGCTGTGCTCAATCGTCCGTATTAACTTGTTACGCAACTAATTGTGTCCATTGGGAGACAAGTGCCGTCTATACAAAATCTTTATACGGCACACGCAAATCTTTATAAAATCTTTATATATCCTAAAACCTACTTTTGACCCAGTCAAAAAGGGACGTGAACCGATATATTTTCCATAGGTTAATCACGGGTTACCGATGGATCAAATCGATCAGCTCTTATCTATGGAAGAAATGTATGGGCTTGAAACTGCTAACATAGAAATTGAAAAGGTACCTATTCAGGTGGGACCGAAGGCAAAGGTCAGAATTAAACGCGAACGGGAAGATGGGACAAGGAATGTTATTTAGGAACGTTGCATGTATCTGAATCTCAAAATTTCCTTCTTAGCTTTTGTTCCGTCAGAATGATCGTGGCAATCAATACGATTATCCAAATAGAAACGGTAATCAGTAATGCTGTTGATTGGGGCAAAATAAACATTGCCAACATCTGGAATATTACAACACCGATGGAACATTTGAAAAGAGTATCAGAAGAATAGCGATTGGCAAAATCCCACGCTTCCTGCGAAGACATCGAGCGTTTAGTCCTGTATCCTACAAAATCATTAATTTCACCAGGACAGAATCTTTTGAATCCATAGCTGATCCCCAAGATCGAAACAGCAACGACAATATTGATCAGGAGCATACTTAAAATATTAACTACGCAACTTTCATCTGAAAAGAGAACACGCTTCCGCGGCCAACTTCGCTCGTCACAGCAATTGTTCCTCCTTGTGCTTCAATAAATTCTTTTGAAATAGCAAGGCCGAGTCCGGTGCCGCTTGGAGTTCCGGGAACCTGATAGAACTTTTCAAAGATCCTGCTAACGTATTTCGGGTCAATGCCTGGTCCATCATCCTGAACCGAGAAAATTACACTACCTTCCTTTGAATCGCATCTCACCTTGACGTTTCCATTTTCTGGACTATACCGAATCGCATTAGTCAAGAGATTGACAAGAACCCAGGTTGTCTTATCGACATCAGCAATGATTGGCGTGGAATTCTCGGGGATTTTAGAATCAATACTCACGTGTTTTCGCTCAGCTTGAAATTTCACTGCCTCTAGCGCCAGGTTAACGATGTCACTAGGTTCAGCCTTTTTAATATTAAGCTTGATATTTCCGGTTTCTACTTGAGATAAATCCAGAAGCTCATTTGTGATGTTCGAAATTCTGGTGACCTCGTCCCTCAATGTATTGGCAATGTTGGTTTGCTCTTCATTCAATGGACCCACACGAGTATCTTGCAGGAGTTTAACGCCCATTTGAAGCGATGCGATAGGTGTTTTTAACTCGTGCGAAATTGTTGCTATGAAATTGGTTTTGGCGAGGTCAAGTTCTTTATAGGAGGTGATATTTTTTAAAAGAATGACCTTTCCTATCTCAAGTTTGTCTTTCTCCCCGGTTGGCAACAATGTGACATTGATCGTTTCTTTCGTGAAATAGTTCTCTTTTCCCTGAACCACTGCTTTGACTAACGATGATTCTTTTTGATCTACCTGCTTAATCAGGTTTCTAAAAAGATCGTTATTCAATGCGATGTCAGGTGCGTAGTGGTCTATGATATCATTTCGTTTCACATTAAGAATTTCGGTTGCCTGATCATTGGCAAAAATGATTTTATTCGATTCATCCAAGCCAATGACCGGGTCTGACATCCGGTTAATGATTGTTTCGATGCGCTTCTTTTCAAAAAGTATCTTGGCGAGATTGCTGTGTTCATACTCGTCCAGTTTTTCCGCCATCTGGTTAAAGGCTTCTGCCAATTCTTCGAACTCATCTTTTCGATCAAATTGCAAACGTTCCTCGTAATTCTTATTGGCGATTGACTTAATACTATTGGTCAATTGAGTGATGGGATTGGCGATGTATCCAGGGAAATTAATGATGAATGTAAATGCACCTAGCATACAAAATGTACTAATGAAAATTAGATAGGTGGATGCCTTGTCGGAAGTATTTTGCGTATGCACATTCTTTTTAAGGATTGCTTTCATATTCAGCTGTTGGATCGCCAGGCAAAGTTTTCTGATCTCCACCATATCCCTTTCATTTCCCCCGTTTTTAATTCTTTCAAACGCAACGCGTAAATCATGCGTCAGTTCGCTTTCTCCAGCTTCTGTAACGTTGTCTTCTTGCTGACGCAGATTCTTTTCAATTTCCTGAAAGGCCTGGATCGAATCCAGTCCAACTTTATCACATTGTTCGATAATGGCCTTAGTATATTCAAGGGTCTCATAATTGTCTGTAAGTATATTTTTTGAATCCATTGACAGGCTTTTCATATAATAAAGACCCATCCCACCTATTGCAATAATCATTGCAAATAGAAACAGCACTCCAAGCGTGACTTTCGTTTTAATACTCATGATAAAATGACTAAGTCGATATCAGAATCCGATAATTTATTGAGAAGCTGGTTAAATGTATTTGTCCTCATAATAACCTGCCACAGCCTCAGTCGGGGCTTACCGATGCACACAGTAGTAATCTGTTTCTCCTCCGCTACCTTTGCTATAACCGAAGGGATATTATTACTTTTCACCTGGATAACTTCTGCTCCGAGCTCGGTTGCCAATTTAAAATTATTGATGAGGTGACGCTGCGTGGACAACTTGATCCGGTTGGCGTTTTCGGCATTGGTCTGGACGTACAGTACATACCATTTGGAATTGTAATATCCGGCAAGTCTGGCAGTTTTCCGAATAATCATTTTTGAAGTATCCTGACTGCTACTGATGCAGGCAAGAAAGCGTTCATGCCTGAGCCTTGCATTAATGGTTACTTCTGTATCAACTTTCCGTTCAACCTGGGAAGCTACTTCCTTTAATGCAAGCTCACGCAGTTGTAAAATCTTATCTGATTGGAAAAAATTGCCTAACGCAGTTTCGATCTTTGAAGCATGATAAATTTTTCCATCCCTGAGGCGCGCAATTAGTTCGTCTGCAGTCAAATCAATGTTGACAACTTCATCAGCCATCTGCAACACACGATCCGGAACCCTTTCTCTAACTTCTATTCCGGTAATGGTTTGGATCTCTTCATTCAAGCTCTC
>CBQWHS010000234.1:0-6602 GCA_967728665.1 uncultured Chryseosolibacter sp.
TCAAAATCATCTGGCCAATTTTAATATCAAGACTATCCTTCGCTCGCTGTTGAGCCAATGAGGCCTGACATATGGCAAGGATAAGCAATACGAAAAAGGTATGTTTAGTAATTCTCATAAATGCTCTTTAAAATTTCCTGCATGTTTGTTCTCACGCGAGACGTCGATGAAACAAAATTGTTATTCATAAACGAAAAGATCAACAGCTTCCCAGATTTTGCAACAAGGAATCCACTGAGGCAATGGTTGTTGCTTAGTGAACCTGTCTTGCCAAAAATGTAAGGCTTGTCTCCTTTATACCAGTTCTTCACCGTTCCGTTTTTCCCACCAGCGGCTAGCAGTGAGAAAAGTCTTTCTTGGGGAACCACTTCATAAATTTTTGACCAAAGTTGAACGATCGAACGTGGTGTAAATAAATTATATCGCGACAAGCCAGAGCCATCAACCCACGATGGTTCATCCACCAGGTCAGAAAGAAAATTCTTTTTTACGTAACGGATTCCAATTTCTGGTTGAAGGGTATCGCTAACAATTGCTGAACACATCAACAAAAGTTGCTCCGCGATAAAGTTGTCGCTCTCCTGCATCATCTCTGAATACAAACTATCGGCAGGAATACTGTAAAGCGTTTTTGAATTTGGATCGTATCTTCTTGTGACAAGACCGACTCGTTTCTTAAGCGTATCTGAAAGTAAAGTGATTTCAATTCCTTTCTCCATTCGAATGGGAATATCCCATGATGTAGTCGACGATCTCCGTTTGCCGGGATGAAACTGAAATTTATTTGACGACAATTCACGGATAAAACTATTTCGTTCAGCCTCTTCTCCCTTTGAATAGAATTGCTCGAAGTATGTCGGAGTGATAACCGGCCATACATTGTCTAGTTTTACAGTAAAAACATTTCCGTAAACAGGAAAAGGCGAACGTTCTGCAGAGTAATAATCAGAATAATCATCCCAAGCCCAGCCTGGACCAAACGGTGTAGTGTTAAAGTTCGAGTATGACAAATAGAGATTCTGTCTATTCTTCAGGAAATCAAAAACTCTGTGATTATCAAAAACATTATGATACAGGAACGAAGGGTCGCCTGTTCCCCAAAAAATTAATGAATCGCGAGATTCGATGTATTTAAGCGCTGGAATTGAATCACCAATAATTTTTAGGGATGCGTAGAATGTAAAAATCTTTGTGTTTGAGGCTGGAGTAAAGTATTTCGCTCCGTTGTAATCAAAGACATTATTCTTTTTTACAGGATCAAACAAAACGAATCCGACATGTTCTTGCAAATCTGTTTCAAGTTTCTGAATTCGCTTTGACATTATTCTCTTTGATATCGGAGAACAACTCGCCAGCAGAACGATAGAGAACAAAGAAAAAATGAGACGCATTATGGCTTCAGGTATCGCTCCTGTAATATCCTTAAATGATGGAGCTCGTGACCGGGAATGATATAGCCAAGGTTCAGGACAGAAAGATGATTCTTGTTTGCTGTTCCTTCACGCTTTAACATTTTATCAGTAAAACTGGAAAACAAATCAAGGGTGGTTGTCCGGAGTCGCGACATCTCGTCGGCCAGCTGCACGATCGTTCTGGAGTGCGCATTCGCCTCGGGCGCGTAATCATTTTCTTCGAATCCAGGGAGATCGGTTTTATCATTTCGTGCAAAGCGCAAGGCACGATACGACATGATACGTTCAACGTCCATCATATGTGTGAGCACTTCTTTTATGCTCCACTTGCCGGTTTCATAACGGTGTTCACCCTTGGTTTCTGGAATGGCTCGAATAGTTTGCAACGAACTTTGTGAAGCCGTTCTTAATGCGTCTAACATGTCAAGGTCTTTGACATTGTCGACATAGCGCTGATAAAATGCTGGAAGTGTTTCGAGTTGAGGTCGTGTCATAGCCTAAAGGTGGCAAATTCATCAGACGACTGCAACGACAAATTTGCTGGAAGGCTCGACTGTTATTTGTAGTGCTTCAGGCGAACAATCTCTTCTTTTGTGAGAAAACGCCAGTGACCGCGGCCAAGATCTTTCTTATCAAGCCCCGCGTAAACGGATCGATCGAGTCGCGTCACTTCATAACCAAGGGCCTCGAAAATTCTTCGCACAACGCGATTCCAACCAATGTGGATCTCAACACCGACCGTTTTACTGTCCTCGGAAATGACTGCAACATCATCCACGGCCGCGACACCTTCTTCTAGTCTTACCCCATCCGCAATCTTTTGCAAATCTGCCTTTGTAACAGGCCGGTCAAGTTCGACTTTATAAATCTTTTTTATGTTATACGATGGATGCATCAGCTTGTCAGCAAGATCTCCATCGTTGGTAAGCAACAACAATCCAGTAGTATTTCGGTCAAGTCGGCCAACCGGATAAATCCTTTCTTTCACTGCCCCCCCAATGATATGCATCACGGTGTTTCTTTCCTGCGGATCATCCGTTGTGGTCAAATATCCCTTAGGTTTATTCATCAGAATGTAAACCGGTTTCTCTGCTTTGAGAACTTTGTTCTCGTAACGAACTTCGTCACCAGGATTTACTTTGTAGCCTAATTCAGTTATTGTTTTTCCGTTAACGGTAATTAGACTCATGGTGATAAGCTCATCAGCTTCACGTCTTGAACATACACCGCTGTTCGCTATATATTTATTCAGCCTGATTTTATCTGTCTGTGCAGGTGCAACTGTTTCGTCTTTTGAGTCCGCAGTCTTGTCATAACGAGACATTGATTTCTTGAAGAAAGGTGATTTTTCTTCGTTGTCAGAATCTTTTCTTCGTGACGCTTTATCACTGCGGTCATCTCTTCCGAAAGATTTTCCGCGCGAGCGATTTTCAAATTTTTTGTCAGATGAATTTCGGCCTTCTCTTCCTTGAGACTCATCCTTCCGGCCAAACGATTTGCCTTTGTCTTGATTAGACTTATCCGAGGAGTATTTTTTGAAACGAGAATCCCCGTCCTTGGAGAATGAGCGTTTGCCACCGTCGGATGAATCGCGTTCGCCTTTATCATATTTGCGTTTAAAGGGTAGTCCGTAAGAAGGACCCTTTTCAAAATTGCGTTTTTCCTTTCCGTCTGCGTTTCTACGACCCGGAGCTCCCGTTCCCCGACCAGTGCGTGGTGGTCCAAAATCGTCTTTACTTCTTGGCGCTCGTGAAGGCTTTTCTCCACGTGACGAACCAAAACTTTTTACACTACGTGGACCTGACGAAGATTTCTCATCGCGAGAAGTTCCATAACTTTTTCCGCCTCTAGAACCTGATGAAGATTTTTCTCCGCGCGAAGACCCGTAGCCTTTGTCCCCTCGTGAGCCTCCGAATGATTTCTCATCGCGAGAAGTTCCATAACTTTTTCCGCCTCTAGGACCTGATGATGATTTCTCACCACGAGGTGCTCCGTAACTTTTGCCGCTGCGGGGAGCGTCAGAATCCTTTCGAATTCTTGGCCTCTTTGAACCAAAACTGGAAGATTTATTATCTCGCGATCCGCCTTCTTCGCTTTTTCCTTTGCGATCAGACTTGTTGAAAGGTCTTTCGGAGCGATTTCGTCCTCCCTCGGGGCGACCTCTTCGGCCACCGGAATTTTTTGAGTTACTGTTGGGCATCTGGCTCCTGTTCCTTTGTATCGGTGCTTTCTCCTATTGTATTCACTTCAGATGTAAACTCTTTTGGTGTTGGGAGTTCGACCAGTTCACTGATGCCAAAGTATTCCATAAACTTCGGAGTTGTGCCATAGAGCATTGGTCTTCCGATCGTTTCTGCTTTTCCTGTTATTTCAATAAGACCTTTGTCCAGTAATTTTTGAACAGCATAATCGCAGTTTACACCACGAATATTTTCGATTTCAGTTTTAGAAATGGGTTGTTTATAGGCGATGATGGAAAGCGTTTCCATTGCCGAAGTAGACAGCCGTTTTTTCGATTGTTGCTTTAACAGGATGCTAATGCTTGCCTGGTAGGCCGGTTTCGTTAAAAACTGATAACCACCTGCCGCCTTAAATAATTGAAAAGAGCATTCCTCTGCTTCAAACTTTTGCTCAATTCGTTGAATGGCTCCAACAATGTCTTCCTCCGGAACATCTGCATTAAACATTTCTGACAAGCAAGCTTTGATGTCAACAAGCTTAATCGGATTCGGTGAACAAAAGATCAGCGCCTCAATGTGGTTTTGTAAAAAATCCAAGTCTTCAAAAATTTAAAATGTTCAACGAATACAATTCTATCAGTTTCAGCAATCAATCTTGCTGCATCAGTTTTGCTTCGATCGATTGTGTGGTATGCGGCACAGCAATCAATCGCTCTTTTGAAATCAATTTTCCAGTAACGGAACAAATTCCATAAGTACCATTCTTGATTCTTACCAACGCATTCTCAAGGTTGGTAATGTATTTCTGTTGACGAGCTGCCAGCTGGGAAAGATTTTCCTTTTCAGCCGTTTCAGCACCGTCTTCAAGCACTTTTGTGTTTCCACCTGAAGTTGCATCGGTGCCTTCATCGTTGTTACGATTCAGCGTTTCCTTTAAAATCTTATATTCTTCACGCGCCTTATCAAGCTTCTTATTGATCAACGCTTCAAACTCTTTCAATTCCTCTTCCGAGTAACGAGTCTTATCTTCCGACTGAGATGAAGGTTTAGTTGGCTTGTGAGCCATTGGCCTTTGATTTGGCATTTGAAAGAAATTCAATTGCGCTGCCGCTGCCACTCTTGCCGCTGCGGTTGATGGTGCAGGCTTTGAATCGATCTTTGGCATTACAGGCGCTTTTTTCGCGACTGTTGTCTCTTTCTTGGCCGCAACTTTTTTCGCGACTTCCTTCTTCGGAGCCTCTTTTTTGGGAGCTTCTTTCTTTACAACAGCGGCTTTAGGCGCTGCCTTTTTAGGTGCCGTCTTAACTTTTTTAGCTGCGGGTTTTGCTTTTGCTTTTACAGGAGATGCTTTTTTGGCTTTCGCTGTGGGTTTTGCTTTCGCTGCTTTTTTAGCTGACTTGGCAGGTGTCTTCTTTTTTGCCATTGTGTTTATTTATCCTCCATTTGGTAAAAGATGCGCAAAATTATCAGGTTGCTTCCTAAAACAAAAAATAAACCACAAAATTCCTTCGATTGAATGTTTTATTTTGAGGTAATTCGACTTCGCAGAATTTCCACGATGAAACAACCGTTTCTAGCATCAATTGCAGAATAAAACTAATCTCAACCGATTTATGTCAAGCGGCTGTAATTCAGTTTATTGCCAACTGACATATTGTTGTCATCAGTCGGAAGGATATTCGGATGTAATTTTCGCTCATGTTGAACTCAAGACAGGCTTCATTGAAGGAATTAATGGCAATTCCTGGGGTTGGAAAATCAATCGCTAATGACTTGTATAATATCGGAATCAGAAGAGTGTCTGATCTGAAACGTCAGCATCCGGATTCCCTTTATGATGCATCAAACAAGTTTGCGGGACAGGTCCAGGACAGATGTTTGTTGTATGTGTTTCGTTGTGCGGTTTATTACGCCAAAACGTCTCCGTCAAAAAGAAAAGATGAAAAACTCAAATGGTGGAATTGGAAGGATACAATGAAGCAATAGCCCAAACATTATTTTCTTGATGCTACAATGACACGTTTTCGAAACGTCAACAATTCTCCCCGTTCGTTAAAGACTTCAAACCAAACCATATAAGCACCGATACGAGCGCGCGTACCATTGTCCATATCGCCATCCCAACGAAAGAAGCCTTCTGCGCCTAATAATTCGTTGCTGGTAATTTCCCGAACTCTGCGACCGATGTTATCTAGGATCCTAACTGATGCAATAAACCCAGGCTGATCAAATTTGTAATTAATTTCAGTGAAGCTTGGTTGACCGTTTGTAGGGTCAAACGCTTCGGGCGACACTTGTATTGCATCTGGTACAAATGCGCGGTCAAATGCATTTGAATTTTTATATCCTGGAGTAGCAAAACCAGAAGCCTCGCTTGCAGATTTCCAATTGGACTTCACATCCTCTTCAAATGAATCGAATGAAATTCGCTCAAGTGAAACACCTTCTTTATCTGCAAGAAATGGTGAGTGCATCGACTCCTTGTAAGACAATGAGTCGATCAACGTGTTATCATCGGCAATCAGATAAACCAAGCCTTCATCATCATTGAAGGATGGTAAATCAACTTCAAGAAAATTTTCTTCACGGCTATGCAAGTACTCACTTTTGAGGACTGCTGCATCTTTTGTCCATGCTAAATATTCACCGGGGGAAAAGAGAACATCAGTAGTGCTAAGATTTTCTTTGTCATCGCTTCCATTGGCAATTTGCCAGTATTTGAGGTTGATATATTTAGACGACCGATTATAGAGCTCCACAAAGTCAACTCCAGTTGTGTTTGGATTGAAAAGAATTTCATTGATGACAATATCAAGTGCATCACTCTTTTCAGGAAGCGCGAAAAAAGCTTCTCTAAACTCTTGTTGAATAATGTTGCCTGCACAATCCGATAATTCATCAAACGTGATAGAATAGCGCTGACCGGGCAGAATTTCGCTTTCTGATTTGATGATCAGTGAAGTCAACGACTGGTCGGCAAAGCGAATTTGTTCGAATGATAGTGGAGGTT
>CBQWHS010000235.1:0-6574 GCA_967728665.1 uncultured Chryseosolibacter sp.
TCAGCTAATTCAGCCTCATCTTTCAATGTTATCCAGTTCATTTAATGTTTAGTTTTCTATGTACAGAAGAGCTTATGAAAAACCCACCTAAGCTAAAGCTTTGGTGGGCAAAGGCGGAGACTAAGGGATTCGAACCCTTGATACGGTTTCCCGCATACACACTTTCCAGGCGTGCTCCTTCAACCACTCGGACACCTCTCCAGGTGAAATTTAAATGGGGGCACAAATAAATTAAGAAAATGACCCGTTTGCAAGAAACATACTTATAAATCCCGTTTTTCTACCGGTTGGGTTTTGATAAGGCTGTAAGCGTTTTTTTATATTGCCCGCAAATAACCTTATGAACGCAGCGACAATTTCAACCCCTGTGAGCAATTCCAAAGTAGTCAACGCCTGGTGTATGTATGACTGGGCAAATTCAGTTTACAACCTTGTCATCACCACAACCTTTTTTCCGATTTACTTTTTAGGCGTTACTAAATCTGCTTATGGTGAGAATTCCGTTCCGTTCCTCGGACGTCAGTTTAAGAATACATCGCTGTACGATTACACATTGGCATTTTCCTATTTAGCTATTGCATTGTTGTTGCCGATTCTTTCTTCGATCGCTGATTCTCGAGGAAACAAGAAAAAATTTATGCAGTTCTTTTGCTACCTGGGCGCCGTTTCTTGCATTGGTTTATTCTGGTTCAAAGGGTCAAATCCGAGTGTTGAATTAGGACTGTTGTGTTTCACATTAGCTACGATTGGCTACGTGGGAAGCCTAGTATTTTATAATTCATATTTGCCTGAGATTGCCATACCAGAAGACCAGGACAGAATCAGTGCACGGGGATTTTCAATGGGTTATATCGGAAGTGTAATTCTTCAAGTTGTTGGTTTTGGCTTGGTGATCTATTTCAGTGGCCGCGGTGATGAGACTTCAGGACCACTCTTCACGTTTTTGCTCGTTGGCGTTTGGTGGATTGGTTTCGCGCAAATCACATTCAATCACTTGCCAGCTTCGCCACCGCCACCTAAAACTGGAAAAAATGTTTGGGTCGCAGGTTTTCAGGAGTTGAAAAAAGTTTGGGTTCAAGTAAAGCACATGGCGGTGTTGAAATGGTTCTTGATTTCATTTTTATTTTACAGCATGGGCGTTCAAACTGTGATGCTTGCTGCAACATTGTTTGGACAGGAGACACTGGGACTGCCCGCAGATAAATTAATTATCACTGTTGTATTAATTCAGCTTGTCGCGATACCGGGAGCGATCTTAATGTCGCGACTATCCGGAGTTTTTGGAAACATCATCGTACTCAGTGGAGTTGTACTATTCTGGGTGTTGATTTGTCTCTCTGCTTACTATGTGGCGGAGTTGAAAGAAGGTGGCAAATTCGTTGAATATTATTTCTATGGTCTTGCCGTTTGCGTTGGACTCGTGATGGGAGGGATACAATCGCTGAGTCGAAGCACTTACAGTAAATTGATGCCAAAGACAAAAGACACTGCATCATTTTTCAGTTTTTACGATGTCACTGAAAAAATCGCCATTGTCGTTGGCACCTTTTTCTTTGGATACATTGACGAATTATTCGGAATGAAAAATTCCGTGCTATTGTTGATCGGATTTTTTGTTGTCGGATTCATTGCGTTGATGAATACGAAGCGTAAGGAGATGCGTGGAAACGTTGTTAGTTGATACGTTAAAGGGGTCGTGAAATGTTATTGATTACATTATTAGTTATTCGTTTCGCTCGATCAAGTAGATCAGCGCATGAAAACAACGGCATAGATGATTTGCAAACTTCCTTTTTGTGAACCATCGTCGAGTCAGGAGCGTATTAACAAATAACCAATCAACAAATAACTAGTATCTCAAATGCTTCACCGTCATTCCATTGTTGATTAACTGCTTCAGGGAATCAATTCCAACTTTCAAATGACGTTCGACAAATCGTTGTGTTACGGTCAGATCGCTTTTTTCTGTCTTCACACCTTCAGGAACCATTGGCTGGTCAGACACAAGCAATAATGCCCCTGTCGGAATTTTATTATAAAACGCGGTAGAAAAAATTGTTGCTGTTTCCATGTCGATTGCCTGCGCACGAATCTTTCGTAGATATTCTTTAAAGTCTTCGTCCCACTCCCACACACGCCGGTTGGTCGTGTAAACAGTGCCAGTCCAGTAATCTTGGCCGAGATCACGAATGGTGGTTGAAATTGCTTTTTGCAGCGCAAATGATGGAAGCGCAGGAACCTCCGGTGGAAAATAATCATTCGATGTTCCTTCGCCTCGAATCGCTGCGATGGGAAGGATGAGATCGCCTATTCCATTTTTCTTTTTTAAACCGCCACACTTTCCGAGAAACAATGCAGCCTTCGGAGCTATCGCAGAAAGACAATCCATGACTGTTGCTGCATTCGGACTTCCCATTCCAAAGTTGACTATTGTAATGCCACCCGCAGTTGCGCTTCGCATCGGCCGATCAAGTCCGTTCACCGGAACGCTATGCCACTCTGCAAACATCTTAACATAATTATCGAAATTTGTCAGCAAAATATATTGACCGAATTGCTCCAGAGATTGACCCGTATACCGCGGGAGCCAGTTCTCAACGATTTCCTTTTTTGTCTTCATTCTTTAGTATTTTTCGCAGTCATGTACACGCTTAATCTTCCTACGTTCGGGTATAAGTTAAAAAAAGCAGACGGAAAAGTTTTGATTTTCGATGTCGTCCGCAAAAAATATGTTGTGTTAACCCCCGAGGAATGGGTGCGACAACATTTCATTAACTATGTAATTCAAGACCTCCAATATCCGAAAGCATTGCTTCGCATAGAAGGAGGACTTCTTGTAAATCAATTACAAAAACGAAGCGATATTCTTGTATTCAACCGAGAGGGTCAGGCATGGATGATCATCGAATGTAAATCTCCTGAATTGAAACTTTCGCCTTCAACACTTCAACAAGTGTCAGCATACAATTCATCTATTCGCGCCAAGTATATTACTGTAACAAACGGTTTGTTGCATCTGTGTGCTTTGACAGATTGGAGAACGAAAGAATCGAAACTACTCGATCAACTTCCAGCATTCGGAAGTTAAGTTAAACAAGAAAATAAATTCAGCATTTTTGGTTTTCGGCAACTTGCTCACAAGTTGATAAAACCAGCTTATCCCAAGTACTTTTTTACATCAACGTAAGGTAAGCCGAACGCATCGGCTACTGCCTTGTAAACAACTTCTCCGTTAATCACGTTCAATCCGTTTCTCAGCTCAGTGCTTTCAGAGCAAGCTTTTTTCCAGCCTTGTCCCGCGAGACGGATGGCGTATGGAAGCGTAGCATTTGTTAATGCAAGGGTAGAAGTATATGGAACCGCACCCGGCATATTTGCCACACAATAATGAACAACGTCGTCAATGATAAACGTAGGGTTTTCGTGCGTTGTTGGAGTGCAAGTTTCGATACAACCACCCTGGTCAACAGCAACGTCCACTAACACTGTTCCTGGACGCATGGTTTTCAACATGTCACGCGTGATAAGCTTGGGAGCCTTTGCACCTGGAATCAAAACGCCACCGATAATTAAATCATGATCTTTAACGAGGTCGCGAATATTATATTCGTTCGATACCATGGTGTGAACATTCTTTGGCATCACATCATCGAGGTAGCGAAGCCTTGTCAAATTCACATCCATGATCGTAACGTCTGCGCCCATTCCGGCAGCAATCTTCGCAGCTTGCGTTCCAACTACACCGCCACCAAGCACCAAAACTTTTGCTGGCTTCACACCGGGAACGCCACCTAATAAAATGCCGCGGCCTTTCAATGGTTTCTCAAGGTATTTTGCACCTTCCTGGATCGACATTCTTCCGGCAACTTCAGACATTGGAATCAACAATGGAAGACTTCCGTCAGCGCGTTCTACAGTTTCGTAGGCGAGACAAATTGCTCCACTCTCAACCATCGCTTTCGTTAATGGTTCATAAGAAGCAAAGTGAAAATATGTGAAAACGAGTTGATCCTTTTTGATCAGTTTATATTCTTGTTCTATAGGTTCCTTTACTTTGATGATCATGTCCGCAAGCTTATAAACTTCTACGGCGGTGCTGATCATTTTTGCTCCTGCCTTTGAATATTCCTCATCTGAAAATCCACTTCCTGATCCGGCCGTTTCTTGAACATAAACAGTATGTCCACGCTTCACGAGCTCCTGTGTACCGGCTGGTGTTAATGCAACGCGGTTTTCATTGTTCTTGATCTCTTTAGGAACACCAATTATCATATTCAATCGTTTTAGAGTGTGCAAATATAGCAAGTCATCGAAAATCTCTTGGATTCAGAATGTTTTACGAGATTTCTATCAAACAGAATAAATCGCACGCTTTGAAAACATTATGCCGCTTAAATTTTTAACGTCACAATAAATGCCGTGGATTATTTCGTGAAACTTAAAATTGACTGAATTGAAACAATTTATGCGAAATGTGATGCGAATAAAATTAAGGTTTTGGGTAGCTTTCACCTTTTTGAAACGTTAGGTGATATGGTTATTTTTGAACCTAACAGTTGTTCACTAATCCCGCGAAAACGTGAGTATCATCAAGGAAGCCAAAGCAAAATATCCGCAAGCGAAAGTGAAGGAGATTCTTTCGGATTATCGTCTCGCGGTGGAAAGCCGGGAAGCCAGTATCATTGGCCGGAAGGAAGTTTTCATGGGGAAGGCGAAGTTCGGAATTTTTGGTGACGGAAAAGAAGTAGCTCAGATTGCGATGAGCAAAGTCTTTCGTGCCGGCGATTTCCGTTCAGGATATTATCGCGATCAGACATTTATGTTCGCCATTGGTGAATTAACGATTCAGCAATATTTTGCACAGCTCTATGCTCACACCGATGTGAATGCTGACCCTGCCTCTGCAGGCCGTTTAATGAACGGGCATTATGCAACGAGAATGCTGGATGAGAAGGGGAAACTTAAAGACGTTGCTTCACTAAAAAATAGTAGTGCCGATATTTCTCCGACAGCAGGACAAATGCCTCGTTTGTTAGGGCTGGCATATGCGTCAAAATTATTCCGCAATAATCCGCAGCTCCAACAATTCACGTCTCTATCAAACAACGGAAACGAAATTGCTTTCGGAACAATTGGCAATGCATCGACTTCCGAAGGAATGTTTTTCGAGGCGATGAATGCGGCAGGCGTGCTTCAGGTGCCAATGCTGATGTCCGTTTGGGATGACGGATATGGAATATCTGTGCCGCAAGAATATCACACCACAAAAAGCAGTATATCAAAAGCGCTAGCTGGATTGCAGCGAACAAAAAGTGAAAAAGGTTTCGAGATAATTGTCGCCAGGGGTTGGGATTACTCAGGCCTTATTGAGGCGTATCATCGCGCTGAGAAAATTTGCCGCGAAGAACATGTTCCAGTACTTTTTCATGTTGAAGAAGTAACACAACCACAGGGGCACTCCACGTCAGGATCGCACGAGCGTTATAAATCAAAAGAGCGTCTCGCATGGGAAGCTGAATTTGATTGCATCAAAAAAATGCGCGAATGGATAATTGACGAGGTCAATGTGCTGCCGGAGGAGATCGATCAAATTGAAAAAGAAGCAAAGGCCACGGCAAAGCAGGCGCGTGATCGTGCATGGAAAGCGTTCATGCATGATATCAATAAAGATCAGAATTACGTTGCGAAAATTCTTGAGAAAGCGTCCAAGGAAAGTTCGCTTGGACCTGAGTTGGAAGACATTCGCATGGAGTTGACAAAAGCGATTAATCCAACGCGCCTCGAAACTATGCGTGCTGCGAAACGCGCCATTCGGTTGTTGAGAGGTGAAGTCACTCTTTTGACGAGAACAGAACTCATCGAGTGGGTAAAGAAATCCGAAAGCGAAAATCACGAACGTTATAGTTCGCACTTGTATAGTCAATCGGAAGATTCTGCATTGAAGGTTGAGCGTGTCGATCCTGTTTATTCGGACAACGCTTCAATCATTGATGGTAGAGAAATTCTTAATCAGTGCTTCGATGCTGCGCTCACGCGGGATGCGCGCATACTTGCCTTTGGCGAAGATGTTGGTAGAATCGGTGACGTAAATCAAGGCTTCGCAGGTCTTCAGCAAAAGCATGGAGAACTTCGTGTAACAGACACGGGTATTCGTGAATGCACGATCATCGGTCAGGGAATTGGCTTGGCCCTCCGGGGATTAAGACCTATTGCTGAAATTCAATATCTGGATTATTTTATCTATGCACTGCAAACTTTGTCTGATGACCTGGCGTGTTTGCATTATCGTACTAAAGGCGGACAGAAGGCTCCGTTGATTGTTCGCACACGGGGACACCGCTTGGAAGGCGTTTGGCATGCTGGCTCTCCCATCGGGATGTTATTGGATAGTCTTCGCGGTATGTACATTCTTGTACCCCGCAATATGACGCAAGCTGCGGGCTTCTATAATACGATGTTGAAGTCTGACGATCCGGCAGTGATTATCGAATGTCTGAATGGGTACCGATTGAAAGAAAGGTTACCGGATAACATCAGTGAGTTTACTGTTCCACTGGGTGTTCCGGAAATTCTT
>CBQWHS010000236.1:0-6570 GCA_967728665.1 uncultured Chryseosolibacter sp.
TATGGAACGTATTACGTCACGGCTACACGCAAGGGCGGTGCCGGGGCAACTGCTCCAGTGGTTGGCCTTGGTTGTACCACTCCTGCATACAGAGTGGATCTCTCCGACCAACATATCAACCCTTCAGTTGCGCTTAAACCATTCTCTAACACAGCTTGTTTGGGCACATTCGAAGGATCGATCGATGTCACTGTATCTGATGCAACGAACTACCTTACGCTGAACCCCGTGATTGGCGGAGGCAAAACATACACGTATGCGTGGACTTCAACAACCACAGCGATCGGAGGAACCGTTGCCAACAACGGTAACGCGATCAACGATGGTGACGGAGACCAACCTGGTGTTTTGCAAGAAGGTGACTATGGAATTACGGTAACGAATAATCAAACTGGTTGTACTACGATAGGTAACACAACAATCTTCAAAAACGTGACACCAATTTTTGTTACGAACATGAAGATTGTGCCACAGTTATTCTGTGATCCGAGTGGTAGTGTATCCGTTACTGCAATCCAATACAAAGACCGCGCAGGTGCATTGCAAACTGCTCCTGTCCCAGACTTTGACTTCGGATGGACAAAAGTAGGCACTGGGGCTGTTGGAGGAATTACGGCAAGTCTTGACTCAACAAATTTCGCAACCATCGGATTTGCACAATACCAGGTGGTAGCGACTCGGACGCGCAACGGACCAGGTAACGGTTGTGCTGCTGCACCGGTAAATGCAGAAATTCTTGACGCACGCAAGTTCCCGGCGATCACAATGACTCCGTTTAGCAACACTTCTTGTACCACTGCTTTTGAGGGCGCAATGGAAGTTCGAATTACTGATGCATCCGCTGCAAAGAAACCTCCGGTGGCATTCAAGTATGATTACACATGGGTTAATACAGGCACAGCTATCGCTCCGACGACCAATAACAACGGTAACGGTGTGAATGATGCCGGACCTGACAATGACCGTGCTACATTATTGAAAGAAGGTCAATACACATTGACTGCGAAAAACAATGTGACAGGATGTTCGACTACAGCAGTATCTAATATTGTCAAAAATCAGACGCCTGTCTTTGTGCAGGCAGTGGATATGAGTCCGCAGTTTTATTGTGCAGCGGGTGGAAATCTTGAAGTGAAAACTGTAAAGTGGAATGACATTAGTGGAGCTCCACAAACAGGACCACTGAACAACTTTTTCTATACGTGGTCCAGGGGAGCCGTTGGCACTGGAGTGGTAGTTACCGATCCAACGCTAGCGCAGCCTGCGGGCCATGTTGGAACAGAACTGGACTCTATTGTTTCGCCTACCATTGGCGCGGACACTTATTATGTTGTGGCTACACGCAAAGTGGGAACTCCGGGAGCAGGTTGTTCTTCAGCTCCGTTTAAAATTGAAATCACGGATAAGCATCAGAACCCGAATGTTGTGATGACACCGTTCAGCAACACTTCATGCACGACTGCATTTGAAGGTGAGATCACCATGAGCGTGACCGATGCATCAGTCGCAAAAGTTCCTCCAGTAGTATTCTCGTATAGTTACAACTGGACATCAGTGGTGACCACCATCACAAACTCAGTTGGAAACAACGGAGATAAATTAAACAATGGCGCGGGCCCTGATAAAGATCTAATACAAAATCTACAGGAAGGCACATACGCCGTGACGGTTACAAACCCTGTTACGGGATGCTCGTCAACAGCACAAACTACGATCATTAAAAATCAAACTCCGGTTTTCCTTACAGTCGTAAATCCTACTCCGCAATTCTATTGTGATCCGAGTGGAAATTTGAAGATCACTAATGTCACTTATAAAGACAGAACAGGTGCAACCATAGTCGGCTCAATGTCGGACTTCAAATTCACATGGTCTCGTGGCACCGTAGCAACCGTTGTAGCGAACACGTTGGGAAGCGCTCCTCGTGGTGCATACCTTGATTCATTAGCTTATCCTACAATAGGTTTTGATCCAGATTATTTTGTTGTGGCGACACGCACAGCGGGTTCTCCCGGTATGGGTTGCGCATCAGCACCGACCAAGATTGAAATCGCTGATAAGCGCGTGAAACCGGCTATCGTGTTAACACCGTTCAGCAACACATCTTGCACTACAGCATACGAAGGTGAGATTACAGTGAAAGTGACGGATACATCAGTCGCTAAAGTCCCTCCTGCTACATTCTCTTATAATTATCTATGGACCGGACCAACTCCGATAGCAAGTTCAACTGGTAACAATGGTGACAACGTGAACAACGGGGCTGGGCCAGATAAAGACCGGAACATCAACGTCCAGGATGGAGATTACACGTTGCAGGTTACAAACCCGATCACAGGATGCGTGAACACCGCAGCAACAACCGTAATCAAAAATGCCACTCCTGTTTTTGTTCAGGATGTGAAGAGCATTGCGCAGATGTATTGCTTCGCCAGCGGAAATCTGAATGTGAAATCGGTGAGTTTCAATGACCGCACAGGTGCCGTTCAAAATGGACCGTTGACCGACTTTACCTATACATGGGCGCGCAATACGCTCACCAACACGGTTGCTACTACGGGTGCGAGCTTGGCTCCTCCTGTGGGACACACCGGAACAGAACTCGACTCAATAGTATACACCTCAATCGGAACAGGTAGCTACTACGTGGTGGCTACACGCAAGACTGGAACTCCGGGTGCAGGATGTTCGTCAGCGCCATTCAAAGTTGATATCGGCGATAAGCGCGAAAATCCTACTGTTGGATTCACTACCGTAGCCAATACCGCATGTGATAATAATTTCGATGGACGGATCACGGTGTTGTCATCTAATAAGACAGCTCCAAGCCTCGGTTCAAATTATGACATCTCCTGGATCTCGATCCCGGCAGGTAATTCTTTGACGAACGCTACGAATGTTGGAGGTTCGTACACTACACCGCTGACAGATATCATCGGCCCAGGGACATTTACGGCTCAGGTGACAAACAGAACGACACAATGCGTTGCATCAAATGTTGTTACCATGATCTCGAATCCTCCACCGATAGAAATTCTGACGGTAGCGAAGACTCCTCAGGACATTTGTTACCCCGACGGTAGCATAACCGTAAGCTCGTTGACCACGGGAACACCCGTTAATTACAGTTTCAACTGGTTTAGAAATACCTCGAATTCAACTGCGCTTGTGGATGCTGGAAATTCGCCTATCACCACCGGTAGTATCAGTACAGCAAATTACCCGACCATGGGTGCAGGTACTTACTTTGTTGTAGCGCGGAAGATTGCAGCTCAAGCTCCGGGTTCCGGTTGCGTAACGCCTCCATTCCGTGTTGACATCGAAGATCAGCATGTCGATCCATTGGTAACGCTGAGTTATACTCCGAACACAAGTTGCGACCCGGTGAATCCAAACGGTGCTGTTGTTGCCGTGACGAAAGAGACAAACGGAAGTACAGTTGATACTTATTCATTCAGCTGGACATTGAATTCAGGTGCATTGAATCCTGTGACTATTGCCGCGCTTACTGACAATCATACGGGAAGGTTGGATGATGCTGAAGATGGTCTGTATGTGGTGACGGCAACAAATACATCGAACACAGGATGTAAAGTTTTGGGAAGCATTACGGTGAAGAAGGATCTCAACATCAGCACGCCGAACATCATCGATGTTGCCACTATCGATCCTGTAACATGTAAACCTGTCGCGTCAGCAGAAGTAACACGCATCTCGATTGGTGGAACCGTGTTCTATAATTTCCCTCCGGATAATCTCGACAACACGTTCGACTATGAGTGGTATAAGGGTGCATTCGCGCCTGCAAACCAGATTGGCGGAGAGGTGAACCATAGCATTCTCAATATTCTTCCGGATAAATATTACGTTACCGTGAAAGATTTGACTACGGCTTGTAAATCGACCCCGAAGGAAGTGGTCATCAAAGATGACAAGATCATTTACCCTGTGGTGGAGATCACACAAACTGAACTACAGGTAAGTTGTATTTCAACAACGGGTACTGCAGAACTTGCTGCAACTGCTGATGGCGATGACGACACGAATGTGAATTATTCGTTCTCGTGGTTTAAAAATCTTACCGCTACCGCACCGTCATTCCAAACTGGTAGCACAGCTCCGAGCCTGGTGGCTGGCGACTACTCCGTGTATGTGACGAACGCGCTCACGGGTTGTTCCGCGCAAGCGCTTTACATTGTGCCTGACAATGCACCTACGTTCTTACCGCAGTTGTCATTGTCTTCTGACCCGCGTATAAGCTGCATTAGTCCTGATGGAACGGTGTTGGCGCGCGAAGTTGGATATGATCCAAACAGTAAATATCCTTTCTTGCCAAACTACAGCGCCGAGATTTACACAGGCGCGGGTGCGAACACAACCGTGCCAGGAACTCCGATGCCAGGCGTTACTGGATTTAACAGAAACTGGTTGTCTACGTTGCTTGATATTGGAATCTATACAGTAAAAATTACGGACAATAATACGGGCTGCGTTGTCACAGGTGAACAAGAAGTAAAAGACAAGAGAACACCTCCGGTCGTAGTTATCATTCTTGACAATCCGCTTATCAATTGCGATCCAGCAAGGCCTAATGGCCAGTTGTCGGCGACTGCAGATAATGGATTAGTCGGAGGATATACGTTCGATTGGTATAATGGTTCAACCGTTGCGGGCGCGATCATTCAAACAGATAACAAACTGATCGGCCAAACTAAAGGTGACTACACAGTGCGTGTGACAAATGATTTCACAGGATGTAATGCAGATAAGACAGGTACCATTACGGATGGTCACATCGACCCTCCCGTGCCGACTGCGAAAGTGGAACAACATCGTACACATTGTATCTACCCTGATGGATGGGTCTCAGCCAACGTGAATGGAGAGACAGTTCCTTATTCATTCGATTGGTATGATGGCAGCACGAAGTCAGGATCACCAGACTTCAATGGAGTCAACTACACCAAGCGTGATATCGGTTTCTACACGGTGACGGCAACAGAAATTGCGACCGGATGTCCTTCGCAACCAACGTCTGTCGAAGTCCTTGATCAACGAATCATTCCGACACTGACCTTCACAACGACTCCATCGTTCTGTGAAGACGTGCCAACAGACAACGGCCAGGGTACGGGTATGATAGAAATGCAATTGCATCCGGCAAACGCACAGACCGATTCAGTGGTGTGGACGAAAATAGATGACGGCACTTATGCCGGTGTAGGTGGTTATATCACAGGAGTATTCCCTGGTGTCTACCGCGCAGATGTTCTGACTGACAAAGGTTGCCCTGCTACTGGCGAAGCTGAAGTGAAAACAGAAATCAAGGCATACAACCTCGTGACAAAGAACAATGACTTGAAGAACGATGCCTTTGTAATTGATTGTATCAGCAGATTTAAGAACAATACAGTGAAAATTTACAATCGCTCTGGTATCTTAGTGTATGAAGCCCATGGTTATGACAATCTTGAAAAAGTCTTTACTGGTCTTGGCGAGATGGGATTATACACTTCAGGAAATCAATTGCCCGTTGGAACATACTTCTACATCATCGATAAAGGTGAAGAGACTTTTGACGGTCAGCGAGTAAAAACAGGTTACCTTGAACTAGTACGATAAACGAAAATGAGAAGAGCCGGAATATTTTTAATTGGAATGGCGTTGGTGAGCATGGGATATGCTCAGCAACGTCCTGTTCAATCGCTGTACATGTTTGATCCATTGCTGATCAACCCAGCGTATGCAGGAACACACGTTCAACTCAGCGGTACCGCGATTTATCGCAATCAGTGGGTGAACTTTGATGGTGCTCCAAAGACTTTCACCGGAACGATTCACTCGGGATTTAGAAAAGCACGGGTTGGTCTCGGGCTGATCTTTGCGAATGACCAGATCGGTGTTCACAGTGACAATAGTTTGTATGGTGTTTACTCGTACAAGATTCCGCTCTCGAATCGAAAAAATCCGGCGATGCTATCATTCGGCTTGCAAGGCGGCTTCAACATTCTCAAATCAGATTATTTTAAAACGAGCCCGCGCGATGGTGCCGAGATCGGGTCAATCGGAAAATTCAATCCAAATTTTGGTGCGGGCATTTTCGTAAGAACGCCAAGTGCATACGCCGGAATTTCAGTTCCTTACCTGTTGCAGAACAAGATCATTGACATCATTGATCCCGAGTTCGACACTGTATTGAATGCATCCGGAAAACAGCAGCGATACTATTACCTGATGGGTGGTTTTTCGAAAAAGCTTTCCGCGAACCTCAAGTGGATGCCTTCAACATTAATTCGCGTGCAACAAAATGCTCCTCTTAGCTTCGACATCAACAGCATGTTTATTTTTTATGATGTCGTTGGAATCGGTGCCTCCTATCGTTTGAATGACTCCGTCATCGGACTTTTTGAGTTACAGATAAACGATAATTTTCACGTTGGATATGCCTACGATATTACGGCGTCTGACATTCGTCTGTATTCAAATGGCTCACATGAGATCATGATCAACTACAGGATCAAGTTGCCGAAAATACACAAAGGGTTGCCGTGTCCGTCGTATTGGTAAAGC
>CBQWHS010000237.1:0-6558 GCA_967728665.1 uncultured Chryseosolibacter sp.
TCTGCGCTGTCATGTTCTTCAACCTTCGCCGGTCTGGCTCGTAGTTGTATGTCGTGTTTGTTCCGTTGCCGTAAGCGAGGAACACGCGTTGCTCAAACTTGTCGTAACCGAGTTGGTTTACATAATTGAAGGTCGAGCTCTTCTTCTTTCCGGTCATGCTGCGAAGCAATCCACCTTGGTTGTAGTTGTAAGTTACTTTCTCGCCATCCGCATATGTCATTGACGTCAGGCGGTTCCATGTGTCGTACTCCCACTCAGTAGAGTATGTTTGTTCATCGTGCTGTGGTATCACGATTGTCCGAATGTTTTTCACCACCTCACCTAACGGTCCATAGAAGAATTCCTGCGCGCCGGTGGCGTCTTCCTGAATCACAATCCTTCCTGCGCGATTATCACTCGCGCCGGCTTCACCGTACGTATACTTTACATTGTTCTCCGGATTTTGCGGATAAGTGATCGCTGCCAGTCGTTCAAAATCATACGTGTAATCAATGGCCAGTCCTACTTTGGCAAGATTCGCAGTTACGAGTTGTTTTAAGTTGCCCGCGAGATCATAGCTATAGGTTGTAGTACCCGCATCGGGATGTCTTCGCTCCGTGCGTCTTCCTAAATTATCATAAACAGAATACGTCGTATGGCCAAGATCATCCGTAGCCTCGATTTGCTCATTGATGGCGTTATATTTAAAACTTGTCCATACAGGCTTGTCAGTCGTGTAATTTTTTACAGAAGTAACTTTGCCGCGCAGATCTGTGAACTGTTCTGTTTGCTTGCCATTGGCATCGGTGGTTTTTGTGCTAAGCTGCTGTTTGCCATCACGATCCGCTGCAAATCCATATTCTGTTTTCGTAAGCGCACCATCGGGAAGTTTTACAGTCAGCGCACGATTAAGAACATCATATGTTGTTGTTGTTGGATTTACATCATCATGCGTATCGATGAAAGCGCCGAGACTTGTCTCTTCAGCCGAAGCCGTCACAGGGTAATATGCAATAGTTGTTCTTCCGAAAGCATCGAACGATACGCGACCGCTTACGGCCATCATCTCCGTGTCAGCCTTTGCTTCGCCTGCATAAAGTGCCACATCTTTCTTGGTCTGCAATACACGGCCAAGTCCGTCTACAAAGATCACCGTGTTCAATGTATTCTTCGGATTCGACGGATCGTAGTGCCGAGTCACAGCCCATGGTATAATGTCACGGTCATGATATTCGAAAACGATCGTCTTGTTAGCTCCACCTTTTTCATACGGTCCCGTGACACTCGTAAGGCGACCGCGATCATCGATCGCACACGTTACCTCATTTCCATTAATGTCAGTCTTCTTGAGCGGTATGCCAAAACGCACATCGTATATAGCAGATGAACTGTAACTGTAGCTATTTTTTACTTTAACCGGATAAGTCAGCACATCAGCATCGTATTCATATTCAAAACTCAGACGTTGACCTTTGCTGTTTGCAGGCCGCGTGATCTTTTTGAGATTGCCATACGCATCATATTCCATGTCGTGGATCGCCACGTCGGTATCATTCAGGAATTGTTTTATCTGGGTGATGTTTCCCGTATTCTCATCGATCACCGACTCACGCTGACGGTATTTTATTCCAGAACCTGTTACAATGATCTGACGTGGTGTACCGAGAATGTGTTTGCTCTCGACAGTGTGGTATGTAATTGTCGCCTGAAGATCATCTTCGCTTCCTTCGTCTCCCAGGTCAGTATAACCTGTGACATCGCCGGTAGCATTGTAAACGAACTTCATTTCGGTAGAGTTGCCAGGGCTGCTTTGACCTTCGTAAAACTTTTGTGACGTCTGTACCAACGCAGGGAACTTCACATCGGTCCTCACGTCTTTAACTTCATATTTGTTTTCCTTTTCTACATACTTTTTGCCATCGGCGTCTTCCATGATCTCACTCAGCTGCAATCCTTTCTCGTAATAATTATCATTGTTGAAAATTTGAGTGACACGTGTGTATACAGGGTTTCCTTTTTTACTGGTATCGTGCGAGCTTGTGATAACTTTTTTGAAACCATAGAAGTCCCTTTCATAGCGATCATGACGACCGTCTTCATATGCAAAAGTGGTGAGCATATTATCAACGCCATCATTCTTAAAGCCGTCAGCAACCCAAACACTGTCCATCACCCACGTGCTGTTGGGCAGATCATAGGTATTGCCCAATCTCGTATAGGTCATTCTGAATGAAGCTCCGAGGGGACGCTTCACTTCCTTAAGCAAGTTCGTTCTTCCAATCGTTGATGGAGAATGGAAGAGGTTATTGTCATTCGTTGAGCGCACGACATCTGCATAGCCATCACCGTTCATATCCATGAACTTGAAGAGATCCCGACTCATCGCATGGCCACCACTTATGTTTGGTGAAACCGTCCACTTGACACCGAGCCATGAGAACCCGATGGTATAGCCTACGTTCAACGACTCACTGGCGGTCGCGCTTTCATTTACGGCTGTGGCTCCTGTCCAACTGATCGGCCCGGCAAAGCCATGCCCTGTATTAATGTAAACTTGAAGCGGTGAACCTTTCGTTACTTTATCAACGAGGCCGTCACCGTTAATATCCATCAGCATTTCGTTGGCGAAGTTGTCGGACCGTGCAAGACTTATCCCTGCGGAGATACTGTTTTGTCCGAAGTTGAAGCCGAGGCCAACTCCACCGGTCTCTGTTTTACTTCCGCCTTGTTGTATCTGAGTAAAGCCCCACGACTCAGGTTCCGTAAATCCGTAACCAAGGTTGAGTGCAGCTTCACCGCCGGAAATATTTACTCGGTCGGGCAAGCCATCGCCGTTGATATCCATCCACGAGTAGTTTGCATTGTTGTCGCCTGTTGTCTTGCCTATATTTAGCGACACGCTTCCTGAAGTAGAAGCAGCATCACCAGCTTCCGTTTTAGGTTCGCTCTTTTTGATGCCGGCTCTGAACTTAGGCATCGTCATTGGAAATGAACCTGCCACGGAGTAACCATCCGTAGTGGCGTGAGTTTTCTGAACTTCGCCTTTACTATTAATGATCCTATCTGAAAGTCCACCAAGCGGATCGGTGAACTGGATGATTTTTTCTGTAACAATGTCTGGGTAATGGTCACCATTCATGTTCATGTAGTCGGTCATCGAGTGTGAGTCTGCGGAGGAAGTACTCGCGCTTGCGCTGATCCCAACAGAAGCTCCCAGTGTAAAAGCATTCCCAATACTCTTGCTGATTCTATCAATAGCAGTAGCGCCAGTATTTTGATCAAGAGTACCTTGCCCGATCTCGATAATGCTGAGGTCATCGTCACCGAGTCGTGAACTGCTAACGATGCTGGGAAGAATGTAAGCGAATTGGTCACCACTTGTCCAGCGTTGTTCAACACCGGAGGCAATGAGTGGAAAAAATCTGTCTTTCTTCACATCGTATGCAGATCCCGAAGACTCCAGATCAGATCCGGTCATGCCTTCGGTGTTGATTTCTTTCCCGCTTCTTGCGCCATCACTGAGATGAAGTTGGCTCCGGTCAATCGCCTGATCTTCCCACCCGTCATTGCCATTCCATCCGAAATGTCCCCATCCTCGGTAAAGCGTTCCATAGATGATGTCTTCGCGCGGATCTTTTGAATTGTTTTTATTGTAAGGTGTGACTGTGTAAATCCCTGCACTCGCAGTGACTGCCTTTCCATTGATAGTGCTTGCAGCTTGCGCAGACGCCAGGTTTAGCATCAACGCCCAATTGTCGCTGTGAAATTCAACAAACAGACTGTCTCCATGTCTTATCGGCACTCTCAAAATACTGTCATTAGTGATGAGACCGTTTTGAATGACCAGATTCTTTTTTGCCAGAAGTGTATCTGCTTTCTTGATTGAGAAGCTAATGTTTCCACTCGTGACCAGCCCCGGTAACCTGGCAAAAGAAATAGACGGATCGAAGTTCACGGTATCACGTTTCCCTGTCTTCCCTAAGTCCACCGGTGCAGGAGTTGGAAGCTTGATCGTGTTCACGAATAAAGAATATGAAGGAACAGCCCAGGCATCCATCGGACTGCTTTGCAAGTCAACTCCAGCATCAGCGGAAGTGTAAACCAAATGCGGCTTCCAGGTAAGCGCAGTCCAATTAATATTTGTTTCTGTTACCGCTCTGAATTTGTAATGTTCATTGGCTGCAACGATAAGCTGCACGTTAGGGAATGCGATGGCACCTTCATTCCATTTATAATTCTTGCGCCATACGGTGTCTGCAATTTCCGTATCACCACGAGCTTTCAATATCAGCAAAAGTACATCGTCAGTTGTTTGAGGCTTGTTGAATGTTCCGGTAACATTAACCGTGCCGCCAAATGGCATCGTGACCCACTGATCAGAAGAGATGAGATAATCATCTTCAGCTTTGAATCGAAATAATGGTTTTCCGTTCGCGTCTTTTTTACCAAGTGACTTGTCAAGATATTCTACGGTCGGGTTCCAAAGCACGGAATCGTACAGACCATTATCACGTGAGCCTACCCGAAAGAAAAGCTTATCGCCTTTGATAACAGAGAGGTTGCTTACCCCTGACGGCACATAGATCTTTTCATCACTCTTGTCAATGATTTGATTCCAGAGTTCAGTATCATTCAATTGCACCGCCACTCTCACTCCATCAGCATGGCTCTCCGCCCATTCAGGATCGTTACTCTTTCTCAGATTCAACGGCGCAGTGATTTTGATGTTTCCGTCATATGGCGCTTTCCACATCCGCACAACATCAACTAACGGGTTTTGCTTCATCGCCAATTGCCGTTCCTGCTCCATCACATCTTTGTCAACAATATCACCCGAAATATTACTGCGTGTATACACGACATTCGGTGTGCCGGTACTCTCCGGTGAATAGGTGACCTTGCCGGTATTCGTATCGAGGTGATTGAAATAAACTTTTCCTTTCTTCACGATATCCGGAAGCTGATCACCATTTGCGTCCGTGATATAGGTAGTAGTTTTTGAAACTGTTCTGCTGTGGCTGAAGCCGACGAAAGCAACAAACGAGGCCTCCGCTCCATAGCTTGTTGTCTTGCTTTTTTCAAAGAAGAAATCTTCGATTCCGCTACCCGTTATTTCACAACGGTTTCCAAATTCATACCTGCCTGTTTTTGCAAGCATGTTCGGATAATAATAGAGTCCATTCTTGTTCACTACTTTATCCTGGAGGCCATCGCCATTCATGTCGATCATCGTCACCAATCCTTCGCTTGTAGATTGCGAGTAGCCTCCTGATACGCCGGCAGATGCTGCCTTTGTAAATACATTGAAGCCAAGACCTACGGAGACCGTGAGACCAGCATTAAAGTCTTTTACTTTCGTACCGCTCAATGCCGTTGCCTCATCATGGAAACCGAGTACGCTCGACTTGAAGTTTGCATTCACACCATCGGAAGGCACAGTCCACGAAGCTTCTTTATCAACGGGCTGAAAAGAAGTTTTTCGCACGTCATCGTAATAGGACATCACGTGTTCATTAAAAACTGCACCTGCTGCATCAAACTCTGTTATCTTGGACAAGAGGCTTTTGAAGAATTCTCCGGGCGTATATGTGAACTCGTAGTGACGAATACTTTTACCACCATATTTAACGTCAACTTTGGTTAAGAGGTCTCCGGTCACGGATTTGAATCCCAGGTTCGCGCTAATGATTTTGTCAGCTCTGGAATTGTTACGTGTGAACACAACCTCATAAGGCCCATCTCCTCCGCCGATACCTGTATAGGTAATTCGGCTGATATAGATTTGCCATCCGTTTACTTTTCCGCTCGTAAGTCCTGTGTCTGAAATTTTGGAATAGTAGTAGTTAATAGTGTTGCCGTGAAGGTCCCTCACTTGCCGCAAACCCCAATGAGCAATGTTCTTTTTCTTTCCCTGTACATTATCTTCATTGTTGGTGAGCACGGCATCGTTATCGAGGCCTTGCAATGTGCTTCCATAGAAATATCGCGTTCCACTCTTGTCAATTACTTCCCACGAATAATTTTCTGGAGAATTTCCATGACGGACAATCTTCTGAAATGAGCCTTCTACGCGTGGATAAAATTCCTTGTCACCAGTTGACCTCGCGACAAATGCGGCCCTGTGTGCAAGTGGTGTAAGCATCTCTCCGTTCAACGTATAGGTTTCAGTTTCTTTATCCGGATCATATCTTGGCACTCCCCATCTTGTTTCAATTGAAATAGAAGGTGTCACCAGGTTCCATCCCAAACCCATCCAGCCATTTCCGCCACCGCTGTTATAGCTTACTGAAAGTTGTGGTTGCATCCCACCTCTTCCAGCAGGAACATTGATCGGATAACCGACCGAAGCGCTTCCTGTGTTGTTTGCTTGTGGTGGATTTATAAGATTAATTCCGGCCGTTGGGTTTGCAGCTTTAATACCCTTCATCGAAGTTGAATTATACGCCTCCGCTTCGGGTGACTCCGGCACTTTGATAATACCGTTGATAAAGTCGGTGAAGTGTGTGGTGTTCGCTACTACTTCGCTGGTTTCTAAAAGAACGGTATCGGTTGGAAGAGGAATCCAATGGTGGGCAGTTT
>CBQWHS010000238.1:0-6542 GCA_967728665.1 uncultured Chryseosolibacter sp.
AACAACTATGTTTCAGTTCAACGTCCATAAGTTCTTTGAGCAGTTTGCTTATCATCCCGATGAGCCGTTGTTGTTTAACACCGGATTTTTTCTTTTTCTCTTTACCGGATTTTTGTGGTTATACATCGCCTTGAGTCCGACACATAGGCCAAGAATGATTTATGTTATTCTGTTTTCACTTTACTTCTATTATAAATCGAGTGGTGTTTATTTCTTGCTTTTAATTTTTGCAACCCTATTTGATTTTACACTTGCAAAGCTGATTTACTCGACACGCGATCCATGGCAAAAGAAATTGTTTATTTCGTTGACGTTGCTGGTCAATTTGGGCTTGCTTGGATATTTTAAATACACCAATTTTTTATTTGAATCATTTTCATTCGTAGCTGGAACAGAATTTCATAACCTCGATATCTTTCTGCCGGTTGGGGTTTCTTTCTTCACGTTTCAATCGCTGAGTTACACCATCGATGTCTACCGTGGTCAGCTGAAGCCTGTTAATAATATTATTGACTATGCATTTTTTGTTTCTTTTTTTCCTCAGTTGGTGGCAGGACCAATCGTGCGCGCTTCAGAATTTCTCCCTCAAATTCAAAAACCACCAGTGGTTACAAATGAAATGTTTGGTCGTGCGGTCTTTCTTCTTGGTTGTGGACTTTTTAAGAAAGCCGTTATTTCCGATTATATCAGTGTAAATTTTGTCGATCGTGTTTTTGATGCTCCCGCTCTATATTCCGGCGTGGAAAACATTTTTGCCATTTATGGATATGCGCTGCAGATCTATTGCGATTTCTCCGGCTACTCCGATATGGCGATCGGAATTGCACTATTGCTTGGTTTTCGTTTCCCGATGAATTTTGATTCACCGTACAAATCAAAAACGATCACCGAATTCTGGAGACGCTGGCATATCTCACTCTCGACCTGGCTTCGCGATTACTTGTATATTTCCCTTGGCGGGAATAAAAAAGGGAAAGCCCGAACCTATTTTAATTTGATTCTTACGATGTTGTTGGGCGGACTCTGGCATGGCGCCTCGTGGCGATTTATCATCTGGGGCGGACTGCATGGTGCAGCACTCGCTTTTCACCGGGCAATAAAATTAGATGCGTCTGAAATGAAAGCATCATCGAACAGTTACAAACTTTTTTCGACACTGCTGACCTTTCATTTTGTTTGTTTTTGCTGGATATTTTTTCGAGCCAGCTCATTAGAGATTGCTGGGCAGATGTTGCATCAAATTTTGCTTAATCTTCAACCCCAAATTTTCTTTCAGTTCATCTCGGCATATTCCAGCGTGATTATTTTAATGTGTGTTGGCTATGCGTTGCATTTTGTTCCAAGAGAAATCGAGATCAAGTTCCAGGAACGAATAATTGACATGCCGATCCTTGCAAAGGCTGCCTGGATGGTCATTATTATTTTAATCGTGATCCAGACGAAGTCATCTGAAATTCAACCGTTTATTTATTTTCAATTCTAAATTTTGCAGAACGCGACCGAATTTTTACTCATTTCCTTCATTGGGATAACTGTGGACTTTTTGCAAAGTTGACTTACCTTCGCTATTCAATAATATACTTATGAAAAATATTCTTCACCTTCTTTTTATTGTTTGTGCATTCTCGATCGGTTGCAAAGAAAAGTCCAATGATCATGACGGTCATGACGTGGCTAGCGATGCCGTTGAGTCCAGCCCAAACGAGGCATTATATAATGAAGTGATGAAGATTCATGATGAAGTTATGCCCAAGATGAATGATATCTATAAGTACCAACAAGAACTCAAAGAGAAAATAAAATCACCTGACATTTCTGAGCAGCAAAGGAAAGAATTTACAGCGCTATTAAACAGACTTGATTCTGCCGGAGAAGGAATGATGGTTTGGATGCGCCAATTCAATCCGATCCCCGATAGCGTTGGTGAGGAAAAAGCACGAATTTATCTTGAAGGCGAAATGGAAAAAGTGAAACGAGTGCGAGAGGATATTGTGCAGGCGCTTGAACAGGCGAAATCCAAATGATGAAATAATCGGGGCTTTTGATTCGATTAAGTATATGATAGTGGCCATCGACGATGCAGGTAATGTGAGTGATACTGCAACGGTAACAGGTAAAAATTGTCTCTCCTTTAATGTTCCGAATGTTTTTACGCCGGAGATGGTCGATCTCAAGAATGATGTTTTAACACTTTACACAGCTGGTAATAGCGATGAAACTAATTGTTCAAGATTTATAAAAAATGTTACATTCTCTATTTTTAATAGATGGGGTGAAGAAATATTTAAGAAAGTAGTCAGTCCGGATATAGATCCGGTTTTCTGGAACGGATCAACCGGAGTTGACGAAGAGATGCCGAATGGCGTATACTTTTATTTAGCACAAGTAGAATTCGAAACAATAGACACTGACGACAAATTTCAAACTTTCAAAGGCTGGGTCCATCTAATCCGTTAGCCCGTAAGATTTCTTCTTATCGGAAATCTTTTACCTTTGTGCCCGGTAAAACCAGCGTTATGGAAGTAAAACAAATTCCCCTGAATGATTTGCATGTAAAACTTGGTGGCAAAATGGTTCCTTTTGCAGGATACAACATGCCCGTTCGTTATTCTTCAGACATTGAAGAACACATGACCGTGAGAAACGGCGTAGGTGTATTTGATGTATCTCACATGGGAGAATTTACGATTAAAGGTCCGCATGCACTTGATCTCATCCAACGTGTTACCACGAATGACGCTTCAAAACTTGTCGATGGACAAGCTCAATATTCATCCTTGCCAAACGAAACTGGAGGTTTAGTAGACGACTTGATTGTCTATAAAATAAAAGATAACGACTATATGTTGGTTGTCAACGCTTCCAATATTGAAAAAGACTGGAACTGGATTTTAAAATTCAACACGAAGGGCGCAGAAATGAAAAACATTTCAGATGATCTATGCCTCTTTGCGGTTCAGGGCCCGAAGGCGGTCGATGTCCTTCAGAAGCTGACGTCCACGGATCTTAGGACGATTAAATATTATCACTTTGCGATTGGCAAATTTGCTGGTGTAGACAATGTGATCATGTCGAACACCGGGTACACTGGTGCTGGAGGATTTGAAATTTATGTGGATAAAAAATTCGCGTTGCAGACGTGGAATGCAATTTTCGAATCCGGAAAGGATGTGAATATCAAACCTATCGGATTAGGCGCTCGTGATACGTTGCGACTGGAAATGGGATTTTCCCTTTACGGAAATGACATTGACGACACAACGTCACCAATAGAGGCCGGTCTTGGCTGGATTACGAAGTTTACAAAAGATTTCACCAACGCTTCGCAATTCAAAAAACAAAAGGAGGAAGGTGTTTCCAGGAAACTTGTCGGCTTCAAAATGGTTGATAAAGGAATTCCACGACATGATTACCAGATAAAAGATGCGCAAGGATCAGTGATCGGTAAAGTAACATCTGGAACAATGTCACCGCTATTAGGAATTGGTGTCGGCTTAGGTTACGTTACCACACAATATGCTTCCGTTGGAAGTGAAATCTTTATCGATGTACGCGGCAAGCAGTTGAAGGCGCAAGTAAGCAAGTTGCCTCTGATCAATCAGTGATGAACAACGAACTTGTTTCAGATTGAAGCTTTCGCGGAAATTTATTCGGAGACAATCCTGACGAAGTGATTGGATGAATTGCTTTCTGACCTTTTGCAAAAACAATAGCTTGTATTTTCTTCCAACGATAGATTTATAGTTTGATGCGTTCGATTGATGTTTGCCTTTCTCCGGATCTCATGCACTTGTACGATGTCAAGGACCACGCTGTTGTGGTGGTGGATATTTTGCGTGCCACGTCTTGTATGACCACGGCATTTGCTCACGGCATTCAATGTATCGCTCCATTTGCAAATCTCGAAGATTGCCTTGCAATGAAGTCTAAAGGTTTTTACACAGCTGGCGAACGTGATGGAAAAAAAGTTGATGGATTTGATTTAGGGAATTCTCCTTTCGAATACATGGACGAAAAGTTGAAGGGAAAGAAAATTGCGTTCACTACAACCAACGGTACACAGGCAATCGTTAAGTCACTCGGTGCCCAGCAAATTGTCATTGGTTCATTTTTGAATTTGGCAGCTGTTGTTTCACATCTCAGAAAATCATCGGAGAATATTTTGGTTGTCTGTGCGGGATGGAAGGGAAAGGTGAACCTTGAAGACACGTTATTTGCAGGAGCTGTAATCGAGAATTTGAAAAGTGAAGTTGCTCTTGCATGCGATGCTCCTCTTGCAGCACAACGTCTGTATAACTCTGCCAAAAGCAACATGATTGAATTTTTAAAAGAATCGAGTCATGTTAAACGCCTTGCCCGTCTGAATATTTACAAAGACATTCAATTTTGTTTAACGCCTGATCAGTATTCAGTCGTACCTCGGTTGGTCGACAATTACCTTGTGGCGGGTTAGCGCAACCCAAACGAATCTCGAGACAACTTAATCGTGTCGCCAGCTTAATTAAACATTAAACCCGTACATAGATTTTCTTTTTATCAAGTAGGTAGCCCACGCTCCAGCATGTCAGCATAAAAAGGATTGCAAATAGAAATGATGCATTTATCGGATTTGCAACGGCAAGTAGCACGTTGTCGTAAAACCATCGTTGCAGCGATATGCCACCGACAGGAATAAGGTAAAGGGTTATCAATAGAATTTCCGATAGGAGATATATGAAGAGAGGATTCTTTCCAAACACTTCAAAAAAGAATGTCCATTTGCGATAATGATAAAGTTCGATTATGTAAATCAGGATCGACAAAATAAAAAGGTCGAGCCCGACTGTAAGTAACACGAACGCCGGCGTCCACAGTTTTTTGTTGATCGGAAATGCCATGTCCCAAGTGAATGCAACAAGCATAAGAAATGCACCAGCGATCATTAATTTTGCAATGGTTTCGAATGAGTTTCCGTTTTTTCTGATAAAAGATCCCGCGAGATAGCCTGCGATAACATTAACAATCGCGGGCAGCGTACTTAGCAATCCTTCGGGATCGAAAGCGATTCCCTCACCATGATAAAGATGATTTTCTCCGAAAATTAGAAGGTCGAGTTTCATTCCTGCATTCCCCTGCATGGTGTAATCGCCAAAGGCAGCCATGATTGCCCAATAGGAAAGCAAGGCGAAAGCGCTGAACCACATGACGAATTTAGCAGATCCATAATGAATGACAACGGATGCAAAAAAGTAGCACAGGGCAATCCGTTGCAGAACACCCAATATCCTCGTATGACTGATTGGACGAAGTTCGAGCCCTCCATCGGAAGCTTCGCGGAAAAACGGAAACCAATACATCAGGTATCCGAGTAGGAATATTATGACGGTTCGTTTAAGAGTCTTTCGCCAGAATACACCTTCACCCAGTGCTGCATACTTTTCCATCACAAACGACAATGCATTGCCAACGGCAAACAGAAACGAAGGAAAGACGAGGTCCGTTGGTGTGAATCCATGCCATGATGCATGGAGTAAAGGCGCGTAGGAAATATCGCCACCGGGTGAATTGACAATGATCATAAAGCAAATGGTCATCCCACGAAAGACATCGAGAGCAAGGAAGCGTTCGTTCACCGGCATATAGGTTTTGGTTTACCAGATAAACTTATTGCAGAATAGGTTGTGGTGCAAATTTTTTTAAGATCAATCTTTTTTAAAGGTGCTATTTGTCACACATCAACACATAGTTTGTTGACGGTGCCATCCAGTATTTGGTGTGTGTGGAAATCACACGCGACAATTGTTTGACTGGTGGAAAGACGTTCATCGAATCGACATCGTCTATCACCAAATCCCGGAGGGATTGCCTGTCTGTAGAAAATTGTAAAACACGGAAAAAGAGCCAACTGCAATCGTGATCTGTGTGGTGCTGTTTATGGCTCGCAATTGGTGGTCGATGTCGGCGTATAACAATAACAACACGTGAATTAGTTTTTGCCTTTAAATCGAACATGCATTGCGAGCCATGAGCATACTTCGCTCTGATAAATATTATGCGTGGCTCGCTTCGTTTTCTCTAATTCATTAGTGCTACCAATATTTGATCCCTCTGGGATCTTCCACTCGAATATTTATTTTGAGCGAAAAAATAGCACTTCAATTACAAATCATCCTTGGGTTCCCAATCCCGGAGGGATTGCCTGTCTGTAGAAAATTGTAAAACACGGAAAAAGAGCCAACTGCAATCGTGATCTGTGTGGTGCTGTTTATGGCTCGCAATTGGTGGTCGATGTCGGCGTATAACAATAACAACACGTGAATTAGTTTTTGCCTTTAAATCGAACATGCATTGCGAGCCATGAGCATACTTCGCTCTGATAAATATTATGCGTGGCTCGCTTCGTTTTCTCTAATTCATTAGTGCTACCAATATTTGATCCCTCTGGGATCTTCCACTCGAATATTTATTTTGAGCAAAAAAATAGCACTTCAATTACAAATCATCATTGGTTCCCAATCCCGGAGGGATTGCCTGTTTGTAGAAAACGTATAGATAGATCATCA
>CBQWHS010000239.1:0-6507 GCA_967728665.1 uncultured Chryseosolibacter sp.
CAGATTGAAGAGTATCTCGATTTTTATAACGGACCTGGAGTTCAGCATATCGCCATTGCCACCGATGACATCATACAAACTGTGGGCGAATTGCGCAGACGTGGCATGGAATTTTTACATGTGCCTGACACTTACTACGATGACGTGATGCAACGCGTTGGCAAGATCGATGAGGATCTAAAGGAATTGAAGAAATTAAATATATTGATTGATCGTGATGAAGAAGGTTACCTGCTTCAGATCTTCTCGAAGCCAATCCAGGATCGCCCTACATTGTTTTTTGAAATCATTGAGCGTAATGGCGCTAAATCTTTCGGCAAAGGAAACTTCAAAGCCTTGTTCGAATCGATTGAGCGAGAACAAGCTTTACGCGGAAATTTGTAACTTTCGGCGAATTTGCATGTATGGAAGCGATTCGGGAAAATTTAAGTCAGTATTACTCAAATCTCAACGTTGATTTGAGCAACCTGAAATTTAACAGAGACGAATTGTGTGATCGTTGGTAAAAAAGTCTTCATCGGCAGCAACGTTCTTAACTACGTACTTGATAGCAACAAGGAAAGTTTTCTTCAACCCGATTTCTTCCGAAGTACTCAGGTCGTTTCAGATATTTGCATTAAAAAATGAAACAGACCAAGGAAGCTGCTTTCACTCACGGACGAGCATTGATGAACAATTTTCAGGCATTAACAATTAATGAGTCTGTATTACTTCACAGTTTCGAAATCTCGACTAACTATCAGTCGAGTTATTGGGATAGTCTCATCATTGCGACAGCATTACCGCACGAGTGCGATCCGCTTTTAACAGAAGGTCTGCGGCCAAATTTCCTATTGAAAAAAATTAAGAGTTATTAATCCATTCACAACATCGTTATGAACGCCCTTTTAGATCAGGTTCAATCAAAGGCAAAGACCTGGATAAGCAGTCCGGTTATTGATGAGAAAACAAAAGCACTAGTTCAATCATTGCTGGCTAAGCAAGATTCAAAAGAACTCATTGACAGTTTTTACAAAGACCTCGAATTTGGAACCGGTGGCTTGCGGGGCGTAATGGGTGCAGGTTCAAATTGCATGAATCAATACACCGTTGGCGTTGCTACGCAGGGAATGGCCAACTACTTATTGAAGAGTTATCCTGGCCAGCAGATACAGGTAGCAATCGCACACGACAGTCGAAACAATAGTAGATTTTTCGCTGAGGTCACGGCCAATGTTTTTTCCGCCAATGGAATTCATGTGCACTTGTTCTCCGAACTTCGCCCAACTCCCCTCTTGTCATTTGCCATTCGTTATTTGAAATGTCAATCAGGCGTTGTCATCACGGCATCACATAATCCAAAAGAATACAACGGATACAAAGCATACTGGAATGATGGTGCGCAGGTTGTTCCTCCACATGATAAGAATGTTATCCTGGAAGTAAATAAAATCACTTCATTTGACCAGGTGAAATTCACTAAGAACGCTTCCCTAATTCACACCATTGGTCCCGAAGTTGAAAGTGCATATTATAAGGAAGTCAAAAAGCTCATCCCTAATGAAGATGTTATTAAGCGACATCATGATATTCCGTTGGTTTACTCAAGCATCCATGGAGCCGGAATAACAATGGTTCCAGAGTGCCTGCGACAAATCGGGTTTACAAATATTCAGGTTGTTGCCGAACAGGAAAAACCGGATGGAAATTTTCCCACAGTGCAGTCTCCCAATCCGGAAGAACAATCCGCAATGGCACTTGTTATCAAAAAAGGCAAAGAAGTTGGCGCAACTATGGTAATGGCAACTGATCCTGACACCGATCGCGTCGGAATTGGTGTACGAAAAGCAGATGGCGAATTTATTCTTCTGAATGGAAATCAGGCGTTCAGCCTGATGATGTACTTCATTATGAAAAATTTAAAGTCGACTTCTAATTCCTATATCGCAAAAACCATTGTAACAACAGAAATTGTTGATGCCATGGCTGAAAAGCTTGGCGTGGCATGCTACAATACCCTTACCGGTTTTAAGTACATCGCTGAGCTGATGGGCAAACTTGAAGGCAAGAAAACATTTGTTGCTGCAGGAGAAGAAAGTTATGGATACATGGTCGGTGATTTTGTGCGCGACAAAGATGCTGTGTCTGCGTGTGCATTTTTTGCCGCAATGGCAGCCAGCGCAACCGAGGAGAAAAAATCGATGTACGATTGGCTGATTGACATGTATGTGCAATTCGGTTTTTATAAGGAAAGTCTCTTGAATCTTGTTCGCAAGGGCCAACAAGGTGAACAGGAAATAAAAGCGATGATGGAGAAATTCAGAACTAATCCTCCGTCAACAATTAGTGGCAGCAGCGTCGTAAGACTGTTGGATTATAAAATCCTCAAAGAAAAAAACCTGATCACGGGTAAAGAAACTGCGCTTGACTTTCCAAAATCGGACGTACTTCAATTCTATTTGGAAGACGGAAGTAAAGTGTCCGTCCGTCCATCCGGCACAGAACCGAAAATTAAGTTTTATATTAGTGTCAATACGAGGCTAAGTTCGGCCCAAGATTTCGAAAAAACAGATAAGGAGTTGGAAGGAAAAATTAAAGGAATAGAACAATATCTTCTAAACGCCTGATCATGGAAACTTCACAGATTGCGTCATTGATTATCCTATTCGAACGTGATCTTAACAAATTGGAAGTTGAAATTTCTCAATACGCCACCAATGAAGATCTTTGGAAAACCGGGGGCGCAATTGCCAACAGCGCAGGAAATCTTTGCCTTCATTTATGCGGAAACCTTCAGCATTACATTGGCGCGCAACTGGGTAACTCCGGTTATGTCAGGAACAGGCCGCTGGAGTTTTCAACGAAAGGTTTATCCAAGGAACAACTTATTCGTGAAATACACACGACAAAACACATTTTGGTAAAGACCTTGAAGTCAACTTCACAAGAAAGCCTACAGAAAACTTATCCTGAAGAAGTGCTCGGTTACCCAATGACCACGGGATTTTTTCTGACACATTTGTTTGCGCACTTCAGCTATCATCTCGGTCAGATAAATTACCATAGAAGATTGATTAATTATTAGCTTGCGCAAAACCTTATTTAAAATTATTCACTTTGCAGTCGTTAAATGAATCATTAGCAGCGACCGCTGCATTTATCTGGTGGCCCGTCCTATTTCTGATTATTGGCGGTGGATTATTTTTTCTATTCTATTCCGGCTTCATTCAATACAAATACTTTTTTCATGCACTGAATGTGCTTCGCGGAAAGTATGAAGACAAGAACGCTCCCGGTCAGATTTCAGCATATAATGCATTGTCCACAGCATTAGCATCAACCGTGGGAATGGGAAACCTGGCGGGTGTTGCTGCTGCAATCGCAATGGGCGGGCCAGGAGCGCTCTTCTGGATGTGGGTGACATCAGTTATTGGAATGTCCACAAATTTTTTCACAAGCGCACTGTCGAGTATGTACCGAGGCAAAAACTCAGTCGGTGAATTAGAAGGCGGTCCGATGTATGTCATCCGAGAGAAACTTGGAAAAAGTTGGCAGCCTCTTGCTACATTGTTTTGCATTTGTTGTATGGTTGGCTCCCTTCCCATCTTCCAGGCAAACCAACTCACTCAGGCGATCGTTGATATTGGTTTGAAAGGGAATAATTTTGAAGAATCATTTATTCACATCGGTGGTGCGGACATTAGCATCACGAAATTCATCATCGGGGTAATCATTGCGATCATCTCAGCGATGGTCATCGTTGGTGGTATCAAACGAATCGGAAACTGGGCTGGCAAACTGGTTCCAATAATGATTGTCCTTCATTTTATTTCTGTTGTCGTGATTCTGTTTGTGTTTTCCGACAAGATTCCATTTTATGTAGAACTAGTTTTTACGGATGCTTTTTCGGCAAACCACTATCACGGTGATCCGTTCTTAGGGGGTGTGATTGGCGGAGTAATAATGCTCGGAGTTCGAAGGTCGACATTTTCAAACGAAGCAGGTATCGGCACAGCACCGATGGCAATGGGTGCTTCTAAAAGTACCGAGCCGGTTCGCGAAGGATTGATATCTATGCTTAGTCCAGTCATCGATACACTTATTTCATGCTCATTGACTGCGTTCGCCATCCTTGTAACCGATGCCTGGAAAGTTCCAGGTGCCAGTGGCGTCACACTTACTTCGATGGCGTACAGCGCGGCAATGCCATTTGGTGGGAACTACATTTTGCTACTCTGCACTTTTGTGTTCGCGATAAGCGCACTTTTTGCGTATAGCTACTACGGTAGAAAAGCGTTGTCATTTTTGATTGGCGAAAGCAAGAGTATTTGGTATGACTATTTCTATTTGCTAACTATTGTTGGCGGTGCCATTGCTTCAATGGATTTGGTCTTAAACATTATTGATATCGCATTTGCATTGATGGCAATTCCAACGATGTTATCGGGAATTTACCTCGCACCAAACGTAATGAAAGAAGCTAAGGTGTATTTTGGTAAACTAAAATAGGTGCAAATAAGTTTTTATCTTGAATGTCTAAGTCATGAAAACTTTAACGATCCCAAATACCGGACGAAGCGAATTTGGCAAGAAAAATTGACCAAGCGCTCGAGGGTTGACAGTAACTGGTGCGTTAGGCGTTATCGTCGAAGCGAAAGACTTATCGGTCATCGATTCGGTAAACCCATCATCGACAAAATTAAGATCACTAACTTTAGAATAAGCGTAACCTTAAGGGTCGCAAATGAAGTTTAGTCCCACTTGCCCTTCCCTCGTGAAACACTCCATCTTCCGGTCCCAAGAAAAAAAATCGCAACTGCACTAAAAAGAAAGAAAATATTCAGCTCGATCATCCAGCCGCCAAAATCATTTCGCGCAAAAGCAATATCACGGTGTGCAATAACAATTGATGCTAACATGTTGAACGCCATTACCAACGCAGCGAGTCGCGCCTTGTATCCAATCATAATCATCAATGGAGCAACTACCTCTCCTACTAAATTCAAATAAGCAGCGGACTCGGGAATGCCGACTGCAGCGACCATCTTCTTCACATGATCAATTCCATAAATTGCACTATGGGATCCGTGTAAAAACAAAAGTCCTGCGGAAGTTACACGCAGGACGAGTTTACCAATATCTTCTTTCGTAGCCAATGTCATCAGGCTGCATTGATTTGATTCGTCTCAGTCGCAAAAGGATAATCAAAGAGACCGTGTTCTTTGATTGCCTCTTCCACTTTATGCGGAACATACTTCTCCCAACCTGTTTCGCCCTTCTTAATCATCGCGAGTACATTATCTGAAATGATATGTAAGTTCCGCTTGTTTGCATCACTGATGTCTTCCAGCTTGTTGTTATCCATCAGATATCTAAAAAGATGCTTTAAATGCTTCGGCAATTCTTCCTCAAAATCTTTTAGCGTAAATAGCTCATCCGAATTTTTCTTAAGCGCTGGATAAATATAAAGTTTCACATTGCTGCCAAACAGGGAAGCAAAACATTCCAGAATTCCTCCCCTCAGGTTCTCATAAGTTTTTTCTTCGAAAACTTTTTGCAGCGCATAGATCCCCATGGTAATTCCAATTTTTTTACCCTTCGTAATTCGCGATAAGTAATCTACCAATTTATAATATTCGAAGTAATTCGAAATCAACACATTTTGACCAAGGGAACAAATTATATCCGCGCGGTGAAGAAAATCTTTCTCATCAATCTTTCCGTCAGGGCTCAAATCATTCAGCGTAAGCTCTGACACCAAAAGGATCTTTGACCGATCAACATCCGGCTCATGTTTGAAGTGCCGGCGTGATGAAAGAAGCATATCAACGTTGACGTGTGTCACTGGCCGGAATCTTCCACGCAATACCAATACATTTTTCTTATACAACTCATCAGACGGTTGCATTACGTTGCCTGAAGGTCCAAACATTGCTGCTTTTGTCAATCCATTTTTCACAAGCTTCAATGCCATCAATCGGTTGTCTACATGTTTAAAGTCAGGGCCGGAAACACGAAACATATCAATCTCAACTCTTCGTCCGGACAGGCCGTCCACCAGTGACATTAAAAGTTCTTCCGGGTCGCTCACGAACATACATCCGTATATCATGTTGACGCCCACAATTCCTAATGCAAGTTGTTGTTGCAAAGGATCGTTATCATGCATCTTCACGTGAATGACGCATTCGTTTGCTTCCGTTTTTGGAGTAAGCTGGAAACGTAGTCCCATCCATCCATGGCCCTGATTTGTTCGTTCGTAATTAATAATTTCTACAGTATCGGAGAAAGCAAAAAATCGTGTGCTCTCAATGCGATGAGGAAGTCTTTCGGCCAGCAGCACATATTCATGATCCAGCATTTGCGTAAGGCGATCTTCACAAACGTAGCGGTCGCAAACCCCATAGATCGCATCGCTAAATTTCATATCATAAGCAGAAATCGTTTTGGCAACGGTACCGGAAGCTCCGCCGACCTTGAAAAAATTAGCAGCAACTTCCTGGCCGGCTCCGATCTCTGCAAACGATC
>CBQWHS010000240.1:0-6500 GCA_967728665.1 uncultured Chryseosolibacter sp.
TGCTTTGGGGGCGATACATTAAACGTTTCCGAGCCAGTTACAAATCTTCCATCGAAGGTCACCCCTTCTACCTTAACCTCGAAGTCTCCGATATCATCGGATGTTGCAAAATTTATTTTAGACTCAGAAGATTTCACAGGTAGAAACGCATTCCAGTAAAGGCAGGCGTTGAAGTTTGGAATGTTATTTTTCACAACGGGAACAGTTCTGGCATTTTTTGTTGCTGGCAATAATCCGCGAATTGGAAAAATATTTTCACGATTAAGATTTAGACCGGCATTGTTTTTTGTTCTCACTAAAATTGCACCGTTGTTAAAAAGTGTTCCAAGGCGAATTAACTTACCACCGGTCTTAACAACCTTGATGGTTAACACGTCTGCAGGGTTGAGGGACAAGAATGCATCGCTACTTTTTGTGATAACACCATCGATGATATAAACCGGCTCCGCGTTGTTTACAGGACGTTTGTGTGTTGTATATATTTTTATCATGTTCTCGCCTCCAATTTTTCGATGGTCGACTGCCGGAAGAACTTCTCTTACGACTTCCGCCATGGTTGGAAAAACAAGGAAATCTTTCAGGTTGACCACAAGATCCGCTCCTCCCAACTCATCTTCTATCAAAAAGTTTGGATCGGGATTTTCCGTTTTTATTTTTTGGGAAAAATAGCTGAATGACGAGTTGATCAGTTTTGTCTTCATTTTGAAACTTCCGTAAGGATCTTCAATCTTACTGGATGCGCTTGGTATCGATGCGTAGTTCCCAGATTGTGGATCAACTTGTTTCAGTTTCAGCGTTACTCCCTTGAGATCTTTTCCCTTTCGGCTTGCCGCGAAAAAAACCATATCAGGTTGTGTGAAATCGAAAAACACGGGGACTTTGAATTTCCCATTCAGCACATAAACTTCATAGCCAAGGATCTGCTTTTCAAAATAGAACATAAGCAACGTAGAATCCTGAACAGGCTTGTTGGTAGCGGCCAGCAAAGCTTCACCTTCAATTGTTAGGTATTGTTCTGTTTTATAAATCGGATCTGTAATGTTCCTTGATGTGATCATATTCCAGTTGAGCCAATCCTTATTTTGGACCAATGAGAGCTCGTCAGTTAGTGAGACTTTTTTATCGCTGCCGAAAAGATTTTTATTAAAAACGGAAATAGATAAGCTGCCGTCCAATGGTCCATTTTCATCGCTGATGAGAACATCGGCTTCGAGCGAGTCGCGGACACTAAATTGATTCCTGGGTAATTGAATGTTAGCTTTGGCCGCATTATTTGATTCGTCAATCGCACGACTACTCCAGACCTTGCCATCATCGCTGAGAATAGAGATCACAGAAGAACCATTGATCTGCCGAGGACTAATAACAATTTCCTGTGAGATTTTTGATTGATCCAGTCTTGTTGAATATGAAACTGTATTCGTGTTAATTACTAAAAGGTAAAATTTACGGGCATCGCTGATTAAATCAGGTGTGAAAAATAATTTTGCTGTTGCCTTGTCATCAACGAACCGGACACGGAGAGAAACTCCTGAAGGTTCGGCTGCCGGTAAACTTGTGCTACTGCCAGCCGGGGATTTCAATTCAAGGGTGTAATTTATTCCCGCAGTTGGTATAATGGTTGCGCTCGCGAAACCTTCCTCATTAAAGTTAACTTCACTAATGATATCATTGCCGTTTTTAATGATTCCCGTGATGTTAGATGAGGTCGCCGGAATTCTTAATACAATGTTGTTTTCCACACCGCTAATGAAGTGACCGCCTTCAGCGAAAAACTCAACGGGAACAGGACCTAGTGTCGGATTAATTTGAAATTGGTCAACAACTTTAATCGTCTTCTTAAAAAATAATTTTGGATCAAAGTTTTTCATCCAATCTGTATAGGAAATGAGCGTGTAAAATCCTGGTGTGATGGTAGGTGGTAATCCTAATTCAGCACCGGCGACTCCCTGTTTGATTACATATTTTTCACGAAGAACAGCAACTCCCTGATGGTCGAACAATTCAAGATTAGCAATTTGCTTTCCGGCTACTGCGGTATGCGTTGCTAGATTTAGATAAAAGGCGCTGAAAGAAATTGTATCTCCGACAGTATAGTAGGGCTGATTGAAATTCAGGCGAAGCGTTACCGGTGCGTATTTTTTATTGTACGCTTCAATGCTGGTTTTAATATTCGAAATAAAATCATCCTCTGGCACGAATGTGAATCCAAGAACAATTAATAGTATGGCGGTTATCGAAGATAATTTCATTACCAGAACGAGGGTTTAGTGACTGTACTATAGCGATATAATTGAGTGCAGCTTTCGGCAACTGTGTCAATCGGCAATAGCGAATAAGGCAGGGCAGAAGGCGGAATAAAAAGAGTTTTTTTGCGAACCGATGACACCCCAAATAATCCGATGACTGGACGTTTTGTATCACCAACCGATCTGACATTTCCGGTTGTTTTGCCGGATGGTGTTTGAAACAGATCACTACTTGTTTCCTTTTGCTTCTTAACACTATTCCAAAAATCAAACGCATTTTGTGACAAGCTCATTTGCTCCACCTCTACATAATATTTCTTATAGAAGAATCTTCGGTTAGCGGGCACAAACATTACCTGATGTCTATTCACTTCATCATTGGTTACCAATTGTTCTTCCGTAAGTTGTGGAATGTCATCGAACTGACTGATCCAGCAATCACAGCAGGTGCATTCTTTTACGTAGCGCAAACCTAATTTCGTACTGTAAGTCCATCCGCTACACGCGGGCGGTGCCGGAACCATTACAATAGCTCCTTTTGCTCCTGACTGCGCTTCCAGTTTCGCTTCCGGGAATGTATGGATTTGAAACATGCCTGTGGTTCTCCAACGAACGAGCTTATTTTGTCCGGGATCAAGTGTTGCATCGATGAAAACATTAAATCCATTTTTCGGATTTAATTGATCTTCGAGGCTTCGATCCTGATTTTGCTGAAATTCGTAATACAAATTTTCAATATCGCCAGCAGGCATCAATTGTTCCGGAATGGATTCAAAGTGTTGATTGTCCAGAAGGGAAATTTCAATGTGATAGTAGTTTCCAACAACGGCAAGAAAATCTTGTGGCGTCTGATATTTTCCAGGCACTATTTCTTTCAGTGTGAGGCTTAAACCCTTGTCGTCTTTCAAAACAATCGTTGCTCCGTTCATTGTGAAAATTGAATTCAATTGCTCGTTAAGCGCTGAAGACTTAAAAAGTTGAACGGTGTGCGGACCGGGTTGATCAGTAAGCAATCCGTCAACCACAAGCATCTCTTGTGCAACTCCGGGATCGATATCAAACGGTTCGATGCACGCGTCTAGCACGAGGAAGGAAAAGAGAAAGTTGTAAATTAATTTTATCTTCATTTTGAAATTTTAAAGCGATAAGAAATAGAAGGTAAAACGGTTCCAATAATTGACAGCTTATATGCTTGTTGCATTCCATTGGAACCTTCTTTGTAAAACACACTATAAACGTTCTTGCGGCCGTAGGCGTTGTAAAGCGAAATAGTCCAAGTGCCGTCCCAGAATTTTTTGCGTTTGTGATTGCCCTCAATAACAAGGGCCACATCAAGTCGATGATAAGCCGGCACACGATATTGATTGCGATCGGAAAATGTTACGATAGGTGTATGATCAATTACAGCATACGACACAGGAACGGTAATCGGTCTTCCGCTGTGATACGTAAAGTTTCCCGTGAAGGCGAAACGTCTGGATAGACCGTATTTCCAATTTAAATTTATGACGTGAGGTTGATCAAAATTGGAAGCGAATTCTTTTCCATCGTTAATCGTGGTGCCTTCATATGCGTTTTTCACTTGTCGGAATGAACGTGAATACGTGTAATTCAATGAACCTGATAGTCTGCCCCGCGTTTTGTTCGCGGAAAATTCAACGCCATAGGATCGACCTCGTCCGGCAAGTAACGCAGTTTCCAAATGGGGATTTAGCACGAGGTCAGCACCGTCTTTAAAATCGAGGATGTTATTCACTTTTTTGTAAAAGCCTTCGAGCGAAAGTTCAAACATTCCTGTATTCAGATTTTGAAAAAAACCTGCCGAGACCTGGTCTCCAATTTGTGGTTGAAAAAATTGATTGCTCGTTTGCCAGATATCGATCGGGTTGATAGCAACAGAGTTAGAGATCAGGTGTATATACTGATACATTCTGTTGTAGCCAACCTTGAAAGACGACTGCGGAGAAAAAATATAGGTCAATGACAATCTTGGCTCGGGACCAACAAAATTTTTCATCACTTTGCCAGAACCATATTGCACTGAATCAACGACAGTGCTTTCAGATAGCGGAGCACCGGGCTGATAATTTCGTACAATGCCAGGCCCAAACTTGCTGAACATTGATAGTCGAATACCAGCATCAATATGCAAGTTGTCGGAAAGCGAGATTGCATCAGAAAGGAAGAATGCACTTTCCAGCGCTTTCTCATCTGCAATGTCAATAGAAGCCGCTGACGACAAGGGCGAGTCGGGCGTAAGCGACCCGGGCTGAATGGTGTAGAAGACGCTATTAATACCAATCATCGTTTTGTGCTTTCCCCAATCGTACACAACATCGGCTTTCAATGCTGGATAAGCAATCTTATAATTCATTGTGTAGGCAGTGAGAGGATCACTGTCTGTTACTTCGTAAGAATATTGGCCGTAACTGACGAGAAATGTTCCCTGCATTCGATCATTAAAAATATGATCGAGTTTTAATGATCCCGCCAAATTCTGCCATCCAAAAGTTGTATCGCTCGGCATGCTAAATTTGTCATGACTGGCATATCCGGAAAACGAAAGTTTGCTTGCATCGCTAAACTTGTGTGTTAGTTTCATGCTCACATCATAAAACCCGACGGAGCTATTTTGAACATTTGGATAATCTCGTGTGAATTGCTTTAACAACCAATCTGAATAGGATGAGCGAACTGAAACCATTGCAGACGAGACATCCTTTTTTATCGGGCCATGAACGGTGAGGTGACTTGAGATCAATCCAAGGCCACCTTCTGCATTCCATTTTTCATAACTGCCTTCTTTTGAAGTGATGTTGAGGACAGAAGAAATTCTGCCGCCAAACTCCGAAGAAATTCCACTCTTTAAAAAGGTCGCATCTTTAATGGCATCAGAACTAAAACCAGAGAAGAAACCAAAGACGTGTGAATTATTGAAGACGGTAACACCATCGTACTGAATAAGGTTTTGATCGGCTCCTCCACCTCTCACATTGAATCCTGAAGAAACTTCGCCCACAGACGTTACACCTGGCAATACTTGAATTTGTTTGATGATGTCAACCTCACCAAGAAATGCCGGCATCTTTTTCATATCGGCAATCTTTATAGCGGTGACGCCAACTTTTCCCTCAACATTGCTCATTTGATTGTCCGTGATTACTACTTCATCCAACAAGCGTGGAATTTCTTCAAGGATGATGTTAACTTCTCCGTTGTCAAATGCTTTTATTTCCACAACATTCTCTTCGTAGTTGAGGTATTTGTAACTGACAACATAATCGCCAGCGGGTACTGTAAATTGATATCGACCGTCGGGTGCCGTTAATGCAGAGCCGCCACCAGAGACGACCACGTTTACTCCCGAGACTGGATCATTACTTTTAGAATCTTTTACTGTTCCTGAAATCTGAACTCTTTTGTTTGGCGAACTTGTCGCCTTTGTTCCAAATGTGAATACCGGAATATTTTTCTTTTCGTTTCTGGCCTCGCCAAGGATTCGATCACGCTCCAATGCCCTTGCAGGATCTTTCGAAAAGACGATTGCATAATTATAAAGAATCGTATAAGAGATGTCTGTTCCCGAGAACACGTCGTCCAATGCATTTGCCAAGGTTTTGCCCGAATAGCTTTTTTGTAGCGTTAACTGGTCGAACCATTCCGGCAAATAGAAAAATCGAACAGGATATTTTTTCTCAAGCTTGGAGAGTACTTCAGTTAAGCTTTTCCCTTCTTCAGTACCATCTAACCTGATGTCTAAGGATTGGCTATAAGAGGATAAAAATGCCAGAAGGCAAGCTACCGTAAAGAATCTTTTCAACGTGTTTAGGTTAATTAAAAGATTGTAATATTATTTCACTGATACGTAAAATCAAAGGTCTGGGATAAAGACTGTCGTGAATAATTTTCAGCGGAAGCGCCTCCTTGTAAGCGGTTACAAAATCAAACTTTCGGCTCTTGCTGACTCAAACAATGGAACGAACCGAGGCCCCAGATAATGTCGACTGAATCGAGGCCAACGACTGTCCTATCTGCAAAGCACTCTTGTAGCAATTGTAATGCGTTATCATCGCTTTTGTCGCGAAAAGTGGGTACAATCACATACCTATTTGAAATGTAAAAATTTGCATACGATGCGGGTAGGCGCATATCTTCATAAACTATTGACGAGGGCATCGGTAATTCAATCACATTCATTTGTTTTCCATCTTCAAGCCTGAGTTTTTTCAGTGCCTTAAGATTTTCTTGCAA
>CBQWHS010000241.1:0-6458 GCA_967728665.1 uncultured Chryseosolibacter sp.
GAGGATCGGATGACATTGCAGATATTTCCTGGAGTGTTCCAACGGTGGTGCTTCGATATCCATCAAATATTCCGGGCCTTCCAGGTCATCATTGGTCTAATGCAATTGCCATGGCAACTCCCATTGCTCACAAGGGAATAGTAAGTGGGGCAAAAGCTGAAGGTACCACGCTCATCGACCTTTTCTTAAATCCTCAACTGCTGAAAGACGCAACAGATTATTTTAAAAATGAGCAAACAAAAGATATTCAGTATACCCCGCTCGTTGGACCTAAAGATTCTCCCGCTGTCACGCTCAATAAAGGAACCATGGAAAAGTTCAAACCTCAGTTGCAGAATTATTATTACAACCCGGTAAAATACAAGAGCTACCTTGATCAGCTTGGGATTAAATATCCAACGATTCGCGAAGATCAGATTAAAGCCATTGATGCACTGAAAAAATAACCGTGTAACTTGCCAAAAAAATAATTAGCGAAATGTTCACCGGAATTATTGAATCGATTGGTAAAGTTGAAGATATGCAGAGGAAGGGATCGAATGTTAATTTCAAAGTTCAAAGTAAGCTGGGTCCGGAATTGAAAATTGATCAAAGCGTTTCACACAACGGAGTATGTCTCACCATTACTAAAGTTGAAAACTTGAGTCACTGGGTAACGGCTATCGATGAGACGCTGAAGAAATCAAATTTGGGATCACTGACTATCGGTTCATTAATAAATTTAGAACGTTGTATGTTGAACAACGGTCGCTTTGACGGACACATTGTTCAGGGTCATGTTGATCAGGTTGGGAGAGTCACTTCTATCAAAGACGAAAACGGAAGCTGGTTATTTGATTTTGAATACGATCATTCCCTCGGAAACGTTACGGTTGAAAAAGGATCCATCTCCGTCAACGGAATAAGTCTAACATGTTTCAATTCTCAGGAAGGAAAATTTAGTGTTGGAATAATTCCCTATACATTTGAGAATACCAATTTCAATACGTTGAAAATTGGGGACACCGTGAATCTAGAATTTGATATTATCGGTAAATATGTGAAAAGGCTATTGCGAATCGCCTAAAGCATTTGTCTTTTTGTCGGCGAAAGCTGAAATTATTTTATAGAGGTTATAGCCGATAAGGGCGGCAAGCACTCCAACAATTGCCCCCACCAAAATATCACCGGGAAAATGAACACCCAGATAAATCCTCGAATAGGTGACGATTGAGGACCAAACAAAAAGTAGCAGGATCCATTTTTTCGCTTGACGGAAAAGCAAGAAGAAAAATGTAGCTAACGCAAAAGTATTCGCGGCATGACTTGATGCAAATCCGAATTGTCCGCCCTTCTCTTCATTCACAATATGGACTATCGATTCCAGTGTGGGATCATGGCTCGGCCGAAGTCTTTCAAAATACGGTTTCATAATACTCGTGGTTACCTGATCAGCTATCGTGATCGTGATCGCAATAGCGAACAGAACAAGCCACGCATGCTTTGGAAAGTTTTTAAAAATGAGATAGACCAGAAAAATATGTAACGGTGCCCACACCCAAGTTTCGGAGATATACAACATAACAGGGTCGAGCCACGGAGTGTGAAAGCCGTTAAGCCACAGGAAAAGTCTTTTATCGAAGTCAATCAGCTGATCAATCATAATTCAGTATTGCGACTTCTTTCTCATTTGAAGCCGATAGCCATTCGGTGGCGTCTGCCATATTCAAAAAGTATTCCTGTTCGAGGCCAAGGTGTTTAAAAGTTTCCGAAATTCCCTTTAAATATTCCGCCACGATAGGATCGGCAGTTTTAGGTCGTATGCCTGCAATTCTTTTTAGTCCATAATGTGCGGCTTCTGGCAATATCTCTTTAAACATCCATAGTTGGTCTTCCCGCCTTATCGGCCCTTGATGAGTTAAGTCAGCCAGGTAATTTGGTGTGTGATAGAATTTTACAAATTCCAGGCATTTTGCAAACACACTTCTATATTGTTCACTGGACACTGGCCCATGCCAGATTATATTAATGGAGTGAAGATTCGCATCGAAGTAGATTTCAACATAAGATGTTTCGAATAATATCTGTTGCTGAGCATTTTGAGGTTGGCCTAACGAAACTCTGAAAGTTGTGAATTCATTTGGTTCGCTAAGCACATCCACTTTTCCACCGAGTGTCTCGGCCTGCAACTTTACAAGATATAGTCCAAGACCTTTCCCTTCAGTATGAAAATGAAAGCGTTTGTAAAGTTTGAAAAGACTGTCTTTGTATTTCTTCAGATCAATTCCCAAACCGTTGTCTCGGATCTCTAGCACATATCCATTTTGCAGACCTGACGTAATGGCTATTTCCGGCCTGCGTGTAGACGCGCGATATTTAATGGCATTGCTGATTAGATTATACAAAATACTATGAACCATCGGCCGAACAGAATAAATGACCGGACATTTCGAGAAATCTGTTTTAATGCTGACGTTAAATAAATCGATTTCTTTTTTCAGACTTTGCACGATTTCGCTTACCTCATTCTCAAGGTTGATCTTTTGACGAATGTTGAAAATCTCATGTCGGATATCGATGATCTTGCCGAGGTCTTTAATAATATTATCCAGACGCTGTACGGATGTTTTCATATGGGCGATCAGCGCTCCCTGTTCATCCTCTGCAGATGGATGATCGATCATATTTATTAATCCTATAAGGCTCGCAACGGGGCCTCGCAGGTTGTGTGAAACAGTGTATGAGAATTGCCGGAGCTCATTGTTGTGTTTGATCAATTCAGAATTTGTTTCCGACAAGTTGTTGTTGATGTCAACTAATTCGGTTGAAAGATTTTTATTCTGATGAACAAGTAAGTTCTTTTGTTCGGCGATTATTTCATAGGCCTCCTGAAGGCGCTGTTGAGAGATATTGAGATTGTCTGCCTGCGACAAGATCTCCGAATTCTGCGCCTCAATTTCATTATTTTTTTCTTTCAGTTCCTGGTTTGTTTGATTCAGTTCCTGGATCAATTTTTCTGCCCGTTCTTCACTTGTCTCAGAGACATATTTTAAGAACCCAACAGCGGTCATAAGAATAAAATAAGTGAAAACAACCACTACGTTTGTAAAGTAGTAATTGGATTGTTTTAACGTAAGCTGTGGATAAGGTACGCCAAAGGCTGAATGCAATGGGTCATGGGCCAGCAACAGTGCAAATCCCAGGAATGAAGTAATAATGAGAAGCGCGCGTTCGCGAAATGAAAAAAAGACCGCAGGAAAAACGCAGCTTGCAAGGATCACGAATCGGAAAGTAAAATAGTCTAATTCTTCCTGGCTGGAGTAGTACAAGTTTTTGGCGTATATCGACAAGGCCATCACGGCACTGGGAATTAGAATGCAAAGCCATATCCTGCTAATGCCTGACATATCCAATCGATTCAAGACAAGCGTTGACAGACACAGGAAACCAGTCACAGGAATTGCGACTGTAACAATGCTCCATCCGTACCAGTATAAATAAGTAACAGAAAGGGGAATGGTGAGTGTGAAAATGGTGAGCGCAACAATATTGGAAAGCAGAATACTTCTTCGCTGGGCAGGGGAAGTAGCGAACTCGGTTCCAAGATTAAGTATCCGAAGTACAGCTTTCATGATGTTTGCTCTATAGGCAGGAGCCGGGTTTTAACGGCAAAGGTATGGATTTATAGCTGAAATTTTGATGTTTGAAATAGGCCTCAACAACCTCACAGAATGAAATCAATGCTGGACAAAGCAAGACAGAATCTGATTTGTTAAAAACTGTTTCTTACCTATAGCATATGCCCAAAAGCCTATTGAATTCAGTTTAAAAAAATCGTAACTAGTAAGTCTGAATCCCTTGTCTACTAGCTATGGAAAAATTTGATCTGGTTGTAATTGGCGCCGGGCCTTCCGGCTACGCTGCCGCAATGCGCGCTATTGATTTTAAAAAGAAAACCTTACTCATTGAACGAAACAAGGTTGGCGGTGCCGGAGTTACGAATGGCGCGTTGTCCTCAAAAACGTGGTGGGAGCTTTCGCGAGAAGCCTCGTTTTTTCGAAATGGTTTGAAGCGATTTAATATTCAAGCACCAATTTATAATTTCAAAGACATTCAAGATGAAGTCCGAAAGGCGATTGGTGAAAGGAAAGGAATGCTGGAAGATCACATGAGGCAAATGCAAACTACCAAGCATGCGGAATTATTGTCGTTCAAGAAAGGCTCGGCTCGCCTGTTGACGCAAAATGAAATTGAAATCAATAGTGGTGAGACTATAGAAAAAGTTTGGGCAGAAAATATTATTCTGGCCACCGGAAGCAGACCCAGACATTTGCCTGAGCTTCCCATCGATGAAAAAATCGTAATGACGAGTGATGGCATAGAAAACATGGGTGATTTTCCGGAGAGCATGGTAATTGTGGGGGCCGGTGTTATTGGTTGCGAGTACGCGACAATCTTTTCTGGATTTGGCAGAACGAAAGTTCATCTTATAGATAAAGGCGATCGGATACTTCCTTTTGAAGATGAAGATGTGGTGAACGTGATTGAACGAAACATGGAGAAGAATGGCGTACTGATCCACCGAAACTCGCGATTGATTCGAATGGAGATTAAGAAAGATCGCGTGGAATATGAATTGGAATATACGGATGGCGGTAAGGAAATATTCAATGTTCAGAAAGCGTTGGTTGCTGTAGGAAGAACGCCAAATTATGAAGAGCTATGGGAAGACAAAGTGCCGATAAATATTACTAAACGTGGCATTGAAGACAACGACACGCAAACGAACGTCAGCAACATTTATGCAGTGGGCGATATTACTGCGGATATTTCACTCGTGAATGTTGGCGAACTGGAAGGCCGTTATGCTGTGGAAAAAATATTTGGCAACCCAAAGCGCAAACTGGTTTACGAGAACATCAGCACGATCATGTTTTTAAATCCGGAAGTCGCAGGTGTAGGATTAAATGAAGTAAGCGCTCGCGAAAAAGGAATAGATTATAAAGTTGTCACGTTGGATTACAGCTGTATTCCACGTGCCATTGCAAAACGCAACACGCAAGGGTTCATCAAGTTGTTGGTAAGCAACGACAGCAACATGAAGATTCTTGGTTTGAAGATAATCGGTCATCAGGCATCGAGTGCCATGCAGGCGGTAGCGCTGTTGATCTCGATGGACAAAGGAATTGAAGAACTTGCAGAGTGTGTGCATCCGCATCCATCAATCACGGAAGGAATTCAGGAATGCGTAAGGACATTGCTCGGCAAATCTTTGTTCAAGCCTGATGCCATGCGCGGCAAGTTATCTTGCAAGACCAGCACTAGCGGAGTTTATGAAGATATTTCATTCTAATTACATGGTATGAAGCCGATAATGCTCGTTGCATTTTTCTTTTGTGCCTCATGTTTTATAATAGATGCGTCAGCTCAATCTTTGCCAGGAAAGAAGAGCAGAAAATTAGTGTATGAGCAAGTCGATTTTGAAGACATGGTGCAGCGCTACTTCGGTAAAGAGAAGAGCAGTCCGATCGAAGGAATATATTCGGTTTCATGCGTAATTGTAAAACGTAACAAACGCTTTCTAAGTAAACGAGAACGCATCAAGATTGTAAATCGAAAAGACAACTATGCCAGGATCGCTATTCTCAAAGATTGGCCCGGATCCACGCGCGACTTTATTCAAGTTTCACTAAGTTACCGCGACTCGAAGATATTCCCAATCGTGGGAGAGATTAATGAATTGGCGGAAGGGAAGGGCTACATCTACAAACACCTGGAGCCCGACGGATCTTCCACTTCATTCTCGATGATCAAGGAGTCTGAAGAATTAATGGAAGGAGAATTTTCCTACATGCAAAAAAACAAAACGATCACATATAAACTTTCTTATCTCAAGACATACCCGAAAGTATCACAGATGCCATTGAGTCTAATGAATCGATGATGATTCCTTGTGCTCCAAAGTTGCCTCTAGAAAACTGAACTTCGTTTATTGTGAGGGGTTACGAACGCCTGAGGAAAAGTCTTTTGCAAGCCATTAATGTTTGTCAATGCCTCTTCTTTTCCCAGCGAATATGCTTTTCTGTATAGTTCAAGAGCCTCCTGGTATGTCTCGCGTTTTTTGCCTGGCGCCATTTTTATTTTGCTCGCTTCTGCTTCTACAGACCTCGCTTTTGAATAATACGCTTCAGCCTCGGAAGCCCTTAGTCGAGCCGTCAATGCTTTCGCCTGAACAAGTTCAAGTTCCCTGCTGGCAATAAGTGTTTGGAGTTCCGACAAGGCGTCTTCATGTTGTTTAACATTTTTTATCAGATCTATCTTTTGATGTTCGATGTTATTGACTCGCACAGCAAGGCCTTCAATTTCTTTATCTCGGATGACAACCTCTCCTTTAAGTGCGTCCGCCATCATCAGATAAGCTGACGCTTCATGCTTGGACATCGCAAGATCGCGCTTGATCTTGGCAAGATACTGTTCCG
>CBQWHS010000242.1:0-6447 GCA_967728665.1 uncultured Chryseosolibacter sp.
ACGGAAGACGCCTCATTGTTCACTGAACAAAATCTCAAAAACTACAATGCCGTTATTTTTCTGAGTACAACGCAAGACGTTCTTAATCCTGTGCAACAGGCGGACTTCAAACGGTTCATCGAAGCAGGTGGTGGCTATGTTGGTATTCACGCGGCTGCTGATACTGAATATGAATGGCCATGGTATGGAAAGCTTATGGGAGCGTGGTTCAAGAGTCATCCTAAGCAACAAAATGCCAAGGTTCGCAAAGTTAGCGATTCGAAAGATTTCAGAACCATGGAAACATGGGAGCGATGGGATGAATGGTATAACTACAAAAGCATTTCTCCTGACATAAAAGTAATTTATAACCTTGATGAGAAATCATATGAAGGAGGAGAGAATGGAGACAACCACCCGATTTCATGGTATCATGATTTTGAAGGTGGTCGTGCATTCTATACCGGATTAGGCCACACCAAGGAAAGTTACAAAGACTCCTTGTTCCTTTCGCACGTTCTTGATGGAATCAAATATGCGATTGGTACTGACAAACTTGATTATGGGAAAGTAACATCGAAGCGTGTTCCGGAGGAAAATCGTTTCACGAAAACTGTTCTCGATGTCAATCTTTATGAGCCAGTAGAGATCGCGGTCCTTCCTAACCTCGATATCCTCTTTGTCGAACGACGCGGAGATGTAAAGTATTACGACAACCAAACGCAAAAGACCGAAGTTGTCGCTAAGATTCCGGTGTCAACAAAATATGATAAAGATGAAAAGGGAAATCAGCGTGAAGCGGAGGATGGACTTCTAGGTCTGGCATTGGATCCAAATTATGCGGAGAATCATTGGATTTACACGTACTACTCTCCAGCCGGCAATGATCCAAAAAATATTTTGACTCGCTACACTTTTGAAAATAAGAAACTTGACACAACGTCAATGAAAGTGTTGCTCGAGATTCCTGTTCAACGCGCTCAATGTTGCCACACCGGTGGATCGATTGCTTTTGATAGTAAAGGAAACTTGTTCTTATCGACTGGTGATAATACAAACCCTTTCGAATCTGAAGGCTACAGTCCATCGGATGAAAGAGCAGGGCGTTCTCCATGGGATGCACAAAAGTCATCCGCGAATACAAACGACCTCAGGGGAAAAATCATCCGCATTCATCCCGAGCCGGATGGAACGTACACAATCCCTGAAGGCAACTTATTTACGAAAGGAGAAGCAAAAACACGTCCGGAAATTTATGTGATGGGCAATCGTAACCCATACAGAATTTCAATCGACAAGAAAACTGGATTTTTGTATTGGGGCGAAGTTGGACCTGACGCAGGAAGTGATGATTCACTTCGCGGGCCTCGGGGTTATGACGAATTGAACCAGGCGAGGAAACCTGGCAATTTTGGATGGCCACATTTCGTCGGCAAGAATTACAACTATGCCCGATATGATTTCGACAAAAAGCAAACTGATGAACGTTGGAATGTTGAAAAGCCGATCAACAAGTCTCCGAACAATACAGGTAAAGAAGAATTGCCTCCGGTGTCGCCTCCTTTTATCTGGTATCCATACGCAAAATCAGACGAGTTCCCAATGGTAAAGGAGGGGGGACGCAACGCCATGGCTGGACCATTTTTCTATAGCGAAGATTACACAGGAAAAGACGGAGCGTTCCCGGATTACTTCGATGGTAAACTGATGTTTTACGATTGGATGCGAAACTGGATCTTTATTGCAACCCTCACAAACGAAGGGGACATTAAGGATATTGAACCGTTCATGCCGAACACGAAATTCAATAACATTATCGACATGTCATATGGACCTGATGGCAAATTGTATATGCTCGAATATGGAACAGGATGGTTCAAGCAAAATTTAGATGCACGTTTGGTACGCATCGATTACAATGCCGGAAATCGAGCGCCTTCAGCAACACTTGCTGCCGATAAATTTTATGGAGCCGTTCCATTGACTGTGACATTCAATGCAAAAGGAACAGTGGATCCTGATGGGGACGAGATCAAATATGAACTCACAGCCGATGGTAAAACGCAGACATCTGCTGATGGAAATTTCTCTGTGACATTTGACAAACCTGGTGTATACTCGCCAGAATTAAAAGTCACTGACAAAGCCGGGCTATCATCAACAGCGAAACTTCAAGTCATCGCCGGCAACACTCAGCCTGTTGTCAAAGCGCAGTTCACAGGTGGAAATAAAACATTTTTCTTCCCGAACACGCCGGTGAAATATGCGGTTGAAGTAATGGATGCTGAAGATGGATCATCTGCGGATGGAAAAATTACGGCCAACGATGTGAAAATCACATTTGATTATCTGCAAGGTTTTGACCTCGCAGGAATTGCCCAAGGCCATCAAAAACCTTCTGCCGAACTTCCTGGCAAAGGGTTGATTGATAATAGCGATTGTAAATCCTGTCACTTGCTTGACCAACGTTCTGCCGGACCAAGCTTCCGCGATATCGCGTTGAAGTATGAGAAGGAACAAGGAGCGGTCGATAAACTTGCTGCGAAAGTGATCAAAGGTGGCGCTGGCGTGTGGGGAGAGACTGCGATGTCGGCGCATCCTCAAGTTAGCGTTGAAGATGCAAGGAAAATGATACAATATGTTCTCACGCTTAGCAAGGAAAAAACGTCTAAGTCAATGCCATTGGCAGGAACGGCAACACCAGGCAACGAAGAACAAGGCGCCTATGTGTTGACGGCGAGTTACTATGATAAAGGCTCGAACAATCTACCCTCTATTCCGGCAAACGAAACGATAATTCTTCGTAGTCCTACGTTAACGGCAGATCAGGCAAATGAATTGCGTGGCGTGCGGATGGTTCGCCAGGGAGGAAGTGCTGGACTGGACAATGTTCGCAACAATACATGGGCAGCATTCAAGGGAATCGATTTGACTGGAGTGAAAGGCAGTGAGATCCGCGCCTTTATCAACGCTCAGACTATCGGTGGTGAAGTTGAAGTGCACCTGGACAAGCCCGATGGACAGTTATTGGGTAAAGTAAAATTGTCAACACCTGGCGTGGCATCCGGAAAAACTAAATTGGTTTCCGCGGATGGAATTCATGACTTGTACTTAGTATTCAAAAATGATCAGGCTGGCGATAAAAACCTCTTCTATTTTGGCTCAGCAAAACTTCTAAATAAATAAAACAATTAACCAACCAACGATATGAAAAGGAGAGAATTCATTCAACGATCTGCCATGGCAGCCGGAGTGCTGGCGTTGCCCTCGTTCCTTCAAGCGGAATCAGGAAAAAAGGCGAAGGTAGGTTTACAGCTTTATACACTACGCGATACGATCGGCAAAGATCCAAAAGGTGTTTTGCAGAAAGTAGCAAGCTTCGGATACACGGAACTTGAAACGTTCGGATATAAGGACGGACAAATCTTTGGACTTCCGTTTTCAGAATTTGGCAGTTACGTTAAAGATTTGGGAATGAAAGTTACAAGTGGACACTATCCGATTGAGCTTGCAAAAAGTGACGGCTGGGAAAAAGCAGTGATCGATGCAAAGGCAATTGGACAATCACACTTGGTTGTTCCGTACTTGCAGGAAGGTGATCGCAAAACACTTGATGATTATAAAAAAGTATGCGCGGCACTTAACAAGGCAGCTGAAGTTTGCAAGAAAAATGGCATCGGCTTCGGTTATCACAATCACAATTTTGAATTTCAAAAAATTGACGGACAGGTTCCATATGATGTGATGCTGGCAGAGTTGGATCCGAAGCTTGTGAAAATGGAAATGGATATCTTTTGGGTTGTGAATGCGGGCTACGATCCATTGGCATATTTTGCCAAGTATCCAGGACGTTTTGATCAATGGCATATCAAAGATCAGGACAAAACAGATAAGAATAGAAACGCGAACGTTGGTACGGGCACAATCGACTGGAAATCAATTTTCGCGAAAGCAAAACAAGCTGGTTTGCAGCACTATTATGTAGAGCAGGAGACTTATCCAGGCCAGCCGATTGATAGTGCCGAGGCATGCATAAAATATCTCAAAACAATACTTTAGTTTTTTAATACAGGTTCTCTTGGATGCCGGGTGAATTTCATTCGGCATCTTTTATTTTTGCCTCATGGAATTCATTTCACACAACAGAAAATTTGTTACTAAATTCCGATTGGGAATAATTCCCATGTCTCGTATATCAAATCGATTTTAATCAGACTAGCTCATGAAGATTTTCAACTTAATTCTGGCCGTAATGTTTGTTGGTTTTGCTTCCGTGCAGATCAACGATCCGGACCCATTGATCTGGATACTCATCTACGGTTCACTGGCAGTCACTTGCGTATTGGCTGCATTCAAATATTATAACAAAATTGCATTGATTGCCCTGATCGTAATCTTAGGCGGATACAGCACGGTCTATTGGTCTGGTGTAGCCGAATGGATGTCGACTCCAGACAAATCGGCATTATTTGATAACGTTGCCAAGATGGAGCATCTTTACATTGAGGAGGCGCGCGAGTTTCTGGGACTAATGATTTGCCTCGCTGTTTTGATTATGCACCTGGTTCGATCAAGGAAAGTCAGACCAGCGGTTTAAATACTGACGCAATCCTTTAAGCAAGGCGGTTTCACGCTTTCCTTACTTTTCCTAAATTGACGTATTATGAGAAAGCTTGCCGTCTTCGCAGCTGTTATTTTGTTCAGCTGTACAGCACCAAAAGAACAGATTCCACCACTCGAAAGTATGCAGCAATCCTCCGGAAAAATTACCATCTATCAGCTGATGACCCGACTGTTCGGGAATAAAACTGCAACCAATAAAAGCTTCGGAACAATTGAGGAAAACGGTGTAGGCAAATTCAATGACATCGATAACACCGCCCTTCAGGCTATTAAGGAGATGGGCATCACGCACGTTTGGTACACGGGCGTGATCGAGCATGCTGTGCTCACAGATTATTCTCAATACGGTATTCCACTCGATGATGCAGACGTTGTTAAGGGACGCGCAGGTTCTCCTTATGCAATCAAGGATTATTATGATGTAAATCCGGATCTCGCTGTAAATGTGAAGGAGCGCATGAAGGAATTTGAATCATTGATTGATCGCACACATAAGAACAACCTAAAAGTTTTAATTGATTTTGTGCCGAACCATGTAGCGCGAGCTTATAAGTCCGATGCAAAACCACGGGAGGCCAAAGACTTGGGTGAGAGTGATGATAAAACTGTCGGGTTCAAGGCTTCTAATAATTTCTATTATCTCCCCGGAGAATCGTTCAAAGTTCCCGCAGGATATAATTCATTAAGCAATAATACGCATCCAACCAAGGATCATAAATTCGAAGAGACGCCAGCGAAAGTTACAGGCAACGATCAGTTTACGGCTAGCCCTGGTGTGAATGAATGGTTTGAAACAGTGAAGCTCAACTATGGCATTGATATTCAGAATGGACGCAAAACTTATTTTGATCCTATTCCAGATACGTGGCATAAAATGCGAGACATTCTTGTTTTCTGGGCGAATAAAAAAATTGACGGTTTTCGCTGCGACATGGCGGAGATGGTTCCTGTTGAATTCTGGAATTGGGTAATTCCACGAGTAAAAGAAGTTAATCCGGAAATTGTTTTCATCGCGGAGATCTACAATCCTGATCAATATCGAAACTATATCGATGTTGGCAGGTTTGATTATCTCTACGACAAGGTTCTTTTGTACGATACACTTCGGTTATTGTTGGACGGACATCGTAATAGCTCCGATATCGCTGCGGTTCAAAAACGACTCGAAGGTGTAAATGATAATATGTTGCACTTCCTTGAGAATCATGACGAGCAACGGCTCGCTTCGAAATTTTTCGCAGGAGATATTTGGAAAGGCGCGCCAGCCATGGTGGTGAGCGCGACAATTGATCGTGGTCCGGTGATGATTTATTTTGGACAGGAAGTAGGAGAGGCGGGAGCAGGAGCAGAAGGTTTTCAAGGTGATGATGGGCGTACTACCATTTTTGATTATTGGGGAGTACCTGAACATCAGAAGTGGATGAATGGAGGAAAGTTTAATGGCGAATTATTAAGTCTTGAGCAAAAACAACTTCGTCAATTTTACATTGATTTACTAAAACTCGCTTCATCGAATCCGGCGTTAACCAAAGGAGATTATGTTGACATAACAAGCCAGAATATCAGCGCTGGAAATTTCACTGAAAAAGTTCATGCTTTTGTTCGTTATCACGACACCGAAAAATTATTGATTGTGACTAGCTATAACACCGAGGATGCCGTTGCAAAAATCCAAATACCTAAAGATGTAGCTGAAAAAATGGCGTTGGATCCAGCAGCAGATTACATCGCGAGAGATATGCTATGGCGTGAAGCCGAAGTTGGATTTGATAAGAATCTCGCATTTGAGCTCAAGCTAAAACCATATAGCAGTTTTATTTTCAAGATTAAATAAACCCGAAACTC
>CBQWHS010000243.1:0-6443 GCA_967728665.1 uncultured Chryseosolibacter sp.
AATTAAAAGACGGTGGGACGCTTGCGGTTATGTTGGCGAATCATGCGTTGAAGCGAGGCTATAAGGCGCACATTTATACATACAATCTTCAAGTTTTTGATCCTTCCTGGTTCAGACATTCTTCAAAGAAGATGATCGGGTTTCTAAAGGAGCAAATGGAGTTTAAGAACAAACGCAGAAAACTTCAGGTCGCCAGCAAAGCTTACATTAAATTCCTGGAGGCTGGTGGAGAGATACATTACAAAGAATTGGACGACAACTTGCTCAAGAGCTATCTGAAGCGTTCGGTTCCGATCTTAACAGGCTTGAGTGCAACTTACTTGTACAGTACACCGCGGGAAATTCCAAAATTTGATATTTACGATAGTATTAAAGGTGAACCTGCCGGACACTTTGTGGTGCTCACGGGTTATGATGAAGACAAGGGTATTGTGAATATTGCCGATCCGTTGGAGAGCAATCCACTTGGTCCGGGAAAAGTTTACGATGTGAAGTTTGGCAGACTAATCAACAGTATTATGCTGGGCATTGTCACCTACGATGCAAACTTGCTGATCATTGAACCAAAAAAATAGTTATGATTTTTATGATTACTTCCCGCATCGCTCCGTATTAATCCAAGAGTATGCAAAAATTGATCGTTGTTGAAAACCCTGATCACTGGCAGTTCAACCTGGATGATGCAGAGGTAATCACGCCCGCTAAATATATTTCAACAGAAGTCTATCAGCAGTCAAAAGGATTAAAGATCATAAACCTCTGCAAGTCTTATCAATATCAAAGCCTCGGATATTATGTTTCGCTATTGGCGGAAGCGCGGCAGCATAAAGTTTTACCCGGGATCTCCACCATTCAGGATTTGCGTTTTCCGTCTATTCTTCGTGACGATTCCCAGGACTTCGATGACTTGATACAAAACTCCTTCAAGAATGAAAAACGCGACAAAGTAGAATTCGACATCTATTTTGGAATCACACAACATGAACATCTTAACAAACTTGCGCGACAACTTTTTCAATATGTTCAGGCGCCATGTCTGAGCGCGACATTCTCCAAGAAAAATAAATGGGTGCTTGGCAGCATTAAGCCGTTGAGTTTGGGCGAGGTTCCGGCAGAAGACAGAGTACTGCTTCGCACAGCGGTTGAGTCATACTTGCAGCGCAAGCGCGATTATAAACCCGACAAGAAAAAATATGACCTGGCGATCCTGGTAAACCCGGATGATAAAAATCCACCTTCTGATGAAAAGGCGATCCAAAAATTTCTTCGGGCAGGTGATCAGGCTGGATTCAATGTTGAGTTGATTACAAAAAATGATTTTGGTGAATTGATTCAATACGATGCGCTTTTCATTCGTGAGACCACCTTCGTTAATCATCATACTTTCCGTTTTGCGAAAAAAGCGCAGTCATTGGGATTGACCGTGATCGATGATCCGGAATCTATTCTGAAATGCACAAACAAAGTATACCTGCACGAACTTCTTAATTCAAACAAAATTCTCACTCCTAAGTCTTACGTCATTAGCAAGGAGAACCAAAAGTCGTTACCGGAAAAACTCAAGTATCCTTTCATTCTTAAACAACCTGATGGTGCGTTCAGCAAAGGAGTATTCAAGATCAACAATGCAGAAGAATACAAGAATGTTTGCGCTTCCATGTTTCAGAAATCAGAATTGGTGATTGCACAGGAATTTCTTCCGACTCCGTTCGATTGGCGTGTTGGCACAATTGATGGACAGGTATTGTATGTGTGTAAGTACTACATGGCGACAGCCCACTGGCAAATTGTAAACTGGGAAGAAGAGAAAAAACCTCAAGAGGGAGAAGTCGAGTCTATTGCTGCAGACCAGGCACCATCTGGTTTGTTGAAGACTGCATTGAAGGCAACGAGTCTTATCGGTAAAGGTTTGTATGGTGTGGACATGAAAGAAGTCGAAGGAAAATTTTATGTCATTGAAATTAATGACAACCCGAATATCGACTCGGGCATAGAGGATAAAATAATGAAGGAAAAATTGTATTCCACTATTATGGACGTATTTTTGAATAAGATCAAATCTGATAAATGATGCAACAACCCCCACGCATCCATTTGTTTCAAGGCTTCGGCATAGAGCTGGAATACATGCTGGTAGATTGCGATACGCTGCAGGTAAAACCTATCACGGACGATTTACTCAAGCACGAACTCGGTGAGTATGGAAGTGATTTTGAAAATGGGATCGTTACCTGGTCCAATGAGTTGGTTATGCATGTGGTGGAGTTGAAGTCCACAAACCCCGAACTTAATCTCAATGGACTCGAGCACGCTTTCGCGGAAAATATAAGACGAATCAATTCAATTCTTTCCGGCTGGAACGCGATGTTGATGCCCACCGCTGCACATCCGTTCATGAATCCTCAGGTTGAAACAAAATTGTGGACACACGAGAACAATGAAGTGTATGATGTTTATAATCGCATTTTTGATTGCAAAGGTCATGGTTGGTCTAACTTGCAAAGCACGCATTTGAATTTGCCGTTTTATGATGATGAAGAATTTGCCAAGCTTCACGCAGCCGTTCGAATCATTCTGCCTATTCTGCCGGCATTGTGTGCAAGCTCACCAATCCTCGATGGAAGAGTTACTGGTTCGCTCGACACGCGTTTACGTTTCTATAAAACCAATCAGGCAAAAATTCCATGCATCACTGGCAGGGTAATTCCTGAAGCGGTATTCTCGAAAAGAAATTATTTAAACACGATCTACGAAAAGATCAAAACTGAAATAGCACCCTACGACACGGACAACCTTCTGAATCCGATTTGGGTAAACTCCCGCGGAGCAATTCCGCGGTTCGACCGCGGATCGATAGAGATCCGTATTATGGATATTCAGGAATGTCCATCGGCCGATTTGGCTATTGTGAATTTGGTTGTTGAGACACTGAAAGCTTTTGTGAGTGGAAGATTTCTCGATGTAGAAAGTCAGATGAAATTGAAGACTGAACCTTTGGCGCAGCTTTTAGATAGAATAATGGATGAAGGCCAGGAGGCGATGATCGACTTACCGGAATATTTAAATGCATTTGGTTATGAAGGACGAAATGTAAAAGCGGTGGATTTGTGGAAACATATTCTCGATCGTCTTGTTCGGAGTGGAAACGATTCGTTGGAACATTGGAAAAATGAAATCGATGTTATCCTGCAGGAAGGCACTTTGTCACAACGTATTCTAAAATCGTTGGCTGGAAATTACTCAGCTGAAAATATTAAAAAAGTATACCGCCAACTCGCGGGATGCCTAGCGCAGAATAAAATGTTCTTCAGTTGATGAGAACGTTGCGATAAAAGATAGAGACTTAGTTGCTTTGGAGTCGCGCTGGAATGTGGAGCAAGCAAATGTGCCCATGCGCGGTGGCCGCTGCTTGTTACACTTGTATTACTTTGTTTTATCGATTGCCCAATTTTTATAAACAAACCGTAGCGCATCATAATATGCAGGAATTGGTTCCGTCATATGATCTTCATAAGGATAATATTTATACTCGTGTTGAAATGTTTTCAAACTATCACGCTTAAACAGTTTATCAAATTTCAACAAATCATCCCGAAAAGGGCCATCTTCATTCCCTACGCTATAAAAAATTTTTTTATCCCTCATTGATAGATCTGGTAGTTTTTGTTCTGCCAATCGTAAAACATATTTATTGCCAAACCATAGTGAAGGGCTTATTGCAATATATGCATCAAACATATCAGGGTGCATAAGCATGCAATAAATTGCTGTAAGACCACCGAACGAATGTCCAGCAAATATTTTGAAAGGACTGGTTTTATAATTAGCCTCCATGTAAGGCATCAATTCCTGTTGAATAAAGTTAAAAAACTGCTCGTTGCCGCCGGATGTTTTATAGTTAGAATCAACTTTACCGTCGAAGTTGATTAAGCTATTAGTAGGCGTGAGGTCTTTTACACGGTCTACACTAACAATCCCTACTACTATTATTGGAGGAATAACCTGCCAATGCCTTAAATATTCTATATATGCAGAAAGGATGTGAAAATGATTCTCCCCATCTAAGAGATACAACACGGGCAATGTCTTGTTTATATCTGCAGAATCGAGTTTTGGAACATTAATGTATATCTGGCGGTCTTGATTTAGCACCCGGGAATGTATTAAATGCACATCGTTGGCGATATGATTATATAACTTTGGTACTTGGGCTGTTGCCTGTGAAGAGAGAAATATAAAGAATACTATGAAATGCCTCATATCATTAACGAATAGTCCGGTAATAGTGGACATATGTTAAAATGCCTCGTTCAAAATTGCGGACGACGCTAGTCTATAGAACGTATGCGTGTAAATACCTACAACTTTGTCCCATTGCCTGCCCCGCGCTTCGCGGGGTTGCTGAGCGAAATTTAATAGCACGCAAGTTAAGGACCTACAATAAAGCACATGTATTATAGCTGCTATTGGCGGTAGTCCCTTCCACTCAAGTCTTGATCTGCACAACCTTTGCTCTCGTCAAGTAGACAATTATTATTACAGCAAATAATATTGTTGGCAGTATCGTAATTAAAAAACCATTGACGTTATTTAAAAATATTGTCTTGTCAGTAGTCACTGGTTTCAACAACCCTTGTCCATTTCTGTTGAAAATAGTTTGGTCAAAGAAGTTCCAGCCCCAATGCAGTCCTATTGTCAAAAGGATTGTCCCTGTTCTGGTGTAAGAGATCGCGAACATTGCACCCCAGAGACCTGTGTAAAAGAAGATCCAAATCATCATAGGGTAGTTTCCCAGTATGCCAAACGTAAACCAGTGGTAGATGCCAAAAATCGAACTTGTAATGATTATTGATTTTTTCTCTCCTATGTATTGAATGAGTTTATAAAAGAGGTAAGTCCGGAAAATTAATTCTTCAAACAAAACTGAATTTAACGTATTGTATGCACTGTTCAATATGTGTTGTATCGAATAATCGCTATTCAATTTCCATGTGAAATAAGCAAACTGTCCGAACACAATATTGATTGCGATTGAGAGTACTGCCGTCAGCGATATTCCAACTAGAAGTTGAAGTATTCTCTTCGAGACAGGTTGAATTCCAAAAACATTTAAGTTCTTTTTCTCAAAATACAATGCAATGGCAAACAAAATAATAAGTCCAAGGTTTACAATCATCAATTTGGGCTTTAGTTATTTACTGGTTTGAGTTTTGCGATTATCGACGATGTTTATGTATAAGCCTTGGCGCTGAGCAAAAATTAAACACTGGCCTCTTTATCCAGCGCCATGGAACATTTTGTTCCGCCAGTGCGTCCACCGCTACTTCGTTGTCACTCGTCCTTTGTTTATTAATTTCTCTGTCTGGTAATACGTCTCCCATGCAATTAGTCCAACGAGAAAATTCGTTACAGCTAAGTCCCAAAAACCATAGATATCAAAATTGGTTTTAATTACTTCAAGTCGTATCGTCACCATCAAGAGTCCGTAAATTGTCGCTGTTACCAAAATTGTCAGTAGCAACTTAGTCGTCAACTGTCGCTTTATGAAGATTAGTCCGAATATTAAATGCGGAAGTATAAGTCCTGGAATTGCTCCTAGTTTCATTCCTTCAATTCTGTCGCCCGTCACGATGATTAGGATCATCGTTGTCACATAAGGTGTCACAATTGTCAGTACACCGAGAAGTAAATATTTTAAAAATCTATTTGTCATTGGTCAATCAGTCCCAAGCGCATTGCCACCAACGTTTGGCTATTTGCAGTGGCTGGCTTTCAAACCGTATCTGTCCACCGTAACCAAACGTGATAATGAAGATAAAACTTTATATGTACACTTCACCCAGCCATTGCAAATAGCTGTTGTTGTAGCTCGTGCGCGTCCTCAGTTAGTTTTGTATTTTCACGTTGTCCAAATTCAATAGCAGTCGTTTTTGTTAATAATCATAAGTTTTATAAATCCAGTCAACAAAATAATTAATCACGTTATCGTAGTGATCAAAATGCTCTATGTGAACAAGTCCACCTCTTTCCTGTACTTTTAAAACATACTTTGAGTCCTTTGTTTTCTCAATCCATTGACTGTCTAATTTTGGATACTTCAAATGGGTGTCGTATAGTTTCTCGATATAACCACTGGAAGAAAATAAAACCTTGAATCTATCTTTTGTCAAGTTAACATATAGCTTTGCAACCGCAGGAGGGATGTACTCGGACTTAAAACCCGGTGTAAGTCTGTTTATAATTTTCACATCGTGCCATATTAATATATCGGCTTGCTCTTTTTCGGTAATTGAGGGGAATCCGATTTCTTCGTGAACTTTATATATCCTTTCAGCCTCCATTGTCATCAACTATAATTTTTGTATTAGTCTGCGAAAAAAAAATCTGAGCGACTTGGTCGTCATTGTCCGCGGAAACCGATGTCTTTCGCGCATGAACTACAA
>CBQWHS010000244.1:0-6413 GCA_967728665.1 uncultured Chryseosolibacter sp.
AGCAGATACGTTAACTTTCACATAAAAATAATTGTCGGCACCAAGAGCTACCGTTCTCTCCAGTCTGCCATGGTAATGAACGCTGTCACAACTATTTATAGATAGCTGCGCTGTTGTCTTTGTCCCACCGGTTTGAGAATTTGTGGGTGCAGGATCGTTTGAGCCGCATGCGGACACTAAGAGAATCAATAATAGTAGGAATACGCCTGACGACAGATACTTGACAATTAAATTCATTAGTGGATTTTGAAATTGGTTCGAAAGAAATTGTTTAATGGGTTGAATTAAATCGACCTGAAAATTTCCGGATACTTGTTCGCAAAGTTTACAGGAATGCCGCAAAACTATCAGGGTGAAAAGAGACAAATGGACTTAATCCTGCAGCAGCCATACAGGTGTAATCTAAATGCGAAAAATTCAGAAATGTCGGATAGTGAAGAATAGGCCTCATTCTTAAATAATTAAAAGTCAGTAATTTATCACAACGGTATGGGTATGGTAACAAAAAAGGAGTACGACAAACAATATTAGGTTGAGAGTTTTAACTTTAATCAAAGCAATGTAAAGTCAACGAACATGGGAGCAATCGAATAAGTTGATTTCAGAACAACCCAATAAGACGATTTCAACCGAAAATGAACGTAAACTGAAGACTGCCCGGGATCAAGGGATAGCAAGCACCATCAAGTCGCTTGAGCATTCCCTCGCTAATTTAGAAGCGTTGACGATACGATAATAAAGCGAGAAGGAAGGTCGGGATTATGCAAACCGATTTTCAAATCTGACCGAATTGCGTCTAAAGATTGTGGTCATGAACAGGAATTGCAATCCGGCTATCGCTAGAATTCTAATCAAGTCTTTCAACGAAAAATCTCAAGCTCTTTCCGCCCGGAGAACCGCAGAGAAACTGCATTACGTTTTTTTTATTTTCGAATGTCCGGTCGGCATCAAGGGTTGTTCATAATTGAACAAATTCATTGATGGTCGACGTGTAACCTGATAAAAAAATCCAATAAACAACTATGGCATTCTATTTGATCGACAAAATAAGATATAATAAGAGGTTAATATGAAAAGAATGACTTTGGGTGAATTCGAAGAAATAGTTCTTCTGGTAACCGCGAGTTTAGAGGATGAAGCCTATGGTGTAACTGTTACTCAGGAGATTGAACATCAGACAGGTCGCAGGGTTGGATTCAATACTGTGCATACGACATTGCAACGGCTGGAAGAAAAAGGACTGATCTCTTCTAAAATGGGAGGCGCCACAGCCGAGCGCGGAGGCCGAAGAAAAAGATACTTCTCGATAACTCCACTTGGGTGTCGTGCACTAAGGGATGTTAAAGAAGTCAGAGAAAAGCTTTGGGATGCAGTACCGTCCAAGGTATTAAGATTGTCAAAAAGTTAAATCGATTTATCTATGTCTGAAAATATCACACCACCCAACTGGGCTCAGAAGCTTCTTAGAAAACTTGCCCATCCTGAGACACTTGAAGAAGTGGAAGGCGATTTAGAGGAGTTCTTTAAAATATGGGTCAGTGAAAACGGAATCCGAAAAGCGAAGTGGAGATACGTCTTCACAGTGCTTACATTACTACGTCCCTTCTCAAGAAGAAAACATTCGCATCAAAATAATTCAATTTCAACACTATACTTTATGATGGCTAGTTATTTCAAAATGAGCTGGAGAACGCTGCTCAAGAATAAAGTCTCCTCAGTCATCAATATCTCCGGTCTTACTCTTGGGCTCGCAACAAGTATTATAATCATGCTTGTCGTAATGAATGAATTTAGCTACGATCAATTTCATTCTAATTTCTCCAGCATCTATATTTTAATGAAGAATCAAAAAACCAATGACGGTATTTCCACAGGTGAATCCACTCCAGGCCCCATAGCTGAAGCATTCCGCACAGAATTTCCAGAAGTGAAATATGCAGCGAGAATGGCTGGTTTTAATGAGCAGCAAGTTATCGTAAACGACAAAATATCTTACGAATCGGGAATTTATGCTGATCCTGATTTCTTTCGGATAATGACTTTTAATTCCCTTGCTGGAAATGTAGTTGAGTCACTTGAAAGTAATTCGGCGATTGTCATAACGAGGGACATGGCCCGAAAACTTTTTGCGGAAGAAAACCCGGTTGGCAAAACAATTCTGTTCAACAAACACTCTTCTTTAACCATTGGTGCTGTAGTTGAAAATGTGCCGTCGAATAGTTCTATTAAGTTCAATATGGTCGTACCATTTGCTCTCTTTGAAAAAGAAAACAACTGGCTTAAAAAATGGGATGACAATCGCATCCTAACCTGGATGCAGCTCCAACCTACCGCTAATCTTTCATTATTTAACAAAAAGGCGAGCCAATTGCTTCAACAAAATACCAATGACAAAGCCGAATCCCTGTTTGCTTATCCATTCAAGGAGCGATATCTCCGTTCGGGCTTCTCCAATGGTCATCCCAACGGAGGAAGGATAACAGCAATTAAAATGCTCATCGGCTTCGGTGCATTCATGCTGTTGATTGCGTGTATCAATTTTATGAATATTGCTACTGCGCAGTCTGAACACCGGGCTAAAGAAGTGGGAGTTCGCAAGGTGCTGGGAGCATCGCGTAAATGGATCATCTTTCAATTCCTTAACGAATCTTTCGTGATTACTTTTTTATCCTTGGCTCTCGCCATTGGCTTTGCCAAAATGATCATTCCTTGGTTCAATGTATTTACTCATTCTGGAATTGGCTTTGATCTGATGAACTTAACAGTTTGGTCAGCCGTGTTAGGCATGGGATTGCTTACTTCCCTCCTCGCAGGAAGTTACCCTTCCTTTTTCCTGAGCCGATTCTTGCCGGCGCGGGTTTTGAAAGGAAATATCGCTAACGTAAAAGGAAGAGGCTTGCGAAGAGCATTGGTGACTTTTCAGTTTGCTATTTCTATTTTCATTTTGATAAGTACGATCATCATGTACTCACAATTTGATTACGTGAGAAATCGCCCGTTAGGATACGAACAAGAGAACCTGGTTGACATTCACCTCGATTCTATGCTTTCGGCCAAGTTTGCTTACCTCAAAGATGAAGTTCTGAAAATGCCGAACGTAAAATCCGCAACGGGTGGAGCAAACAATATTCTTTATTCAGCCGGGGCTGTAACTGGAATGGATTGGCCGGGGAAAAAACCTGGAGAAGATTTGTCTATCGTTGTTGCTGATGTGGAGTACGATTGGAGTAAAACAATCGGAATTAAAATGATTGAAGGAAGGGATTTTAGTCCAGATTTTACGAGTGACATGACTGGTTGCATCATCAACGAGTCAGCAGTTTCAAAAATGGGATTGCAGAACCCGGTGGGCAGTATTGTAGGAGGACATCCGGTGATTGGCGTATTCCAAAATTTTGTTTTCAATCAGCCATTTGGACCGATTGCTCCCATGGCTGTATATCTGAATAAGGATCATGTGAGCCATTTTTACGTACGCATTCAAAATAATTCGGAGTGGCGCAAGACGATCGACAACATAGAAAAGATCGCAAAAAGCATCAGCCCTGAATATCCATTTAGTTTTTCATTTACTAAGGAGGAATATCAAAACCGATTCAACGAAATATCGAATACTAGTTTGATGATTTCTATTTTTGGTGGGATGACAATTTTTATTTCATGCTTAGGTCTTTTTGGCTTATCGGGATTTGTTGCAGAAAAGCGAAGTAAAGAAATGAGCATACGAAAAGTCTTTGGCGCAAGCATGACGCGTGTATTAATCTCCCTATCACAGGATTTCCTAAGACCTGTCATCTATGCCCTATTACTTGTTATGCCGTTGTCCATATTAGCTGCACAATTTGTCCTTTCTAATGTGAGCTATCGCGTTCCATTGAGCTGGTGGATGTTTGCTTCAGGTGGCGTCTCGATATTAATCGTAGCGATCACAGTTGTTCTCTATCACGGATGGCGGACCGCTCAGGAAAACCCGATTGTCAGATTAAGAAACGAGTAGCACATGCGAAATAGTTAGCTGACAACCAGGAGACCTTCGGCGATTGCCTACCATTTCCGATCGGCTCGCTGGAGTCTGAGACTGCTCCAACCCTCTATTCCGTTCGCAAGATCTTCGCCGGATTAATGCTTGCTCCTCGCATAATCTGAAGGCTTACCGTGCCGAGTGCAAGAACAGTGAGAATTAAAACTGGAATCACAAAAAGATCCCATCCTATTCCAATCTTAAAGGCAAACGTATCGAGCCACTCATGAATTCCATACCACGTCAAAGGAATGGAGATCACACTCGCGATCAGTACCAGCTTGAAGAACTGCCACGAAAGTAGGGTAACAATACTGTTCACCGATGCACCAAGAACTTTGCGGATGCCAATCTCTTTCAACTTTTGCGTTGTAGTGAAAGATGCGAGTCCCCACAATCCGAGACAAGCAATGATAATTGCAAGAACCGCGAACAGGCTAAAGATCTGAACGAACTGCTGTTCACCTTTATATTGCTGATCGAAGAAATCGTCAAGAAACTTATAATCGAAAGGATTGCCCGGAAATGCTTCTTTATACTGTCTCTCAATTTCCTTGATCGTGGTGTTCAGATTGGCGGTGCCGAGCTTCACCGAAAAATTTCGCCTGGATATAGTGTCTGCTTTTAGTAACCACGGTGAATACTCAGTCTTTAATGAACTCCAATGATAATTCTTCAATACGGCAAGAATGGCAACTGTGTCATCGCCTAAAACAATTCTTTTTTCAAGTGCCTGTTCGGGAGTTCCAAGATTGAATGCCTCCAACGATGCTTCATTCACCAGCACAGCCTCCATGTCCGATTTAATTTCAGGATTAAAATTTCTTCCTGCTACAATTGTGATGTCATAGGTGTTTACAAAGTCAGGATCAACCCACACTACTGCACCGTTTTTGTTTTCATCACGCTGGGCGCCTTCTTTCCGCATGCCTGTTCCCCAATTGTATCCTCCGCCAGGAATCGATGCCGAAGTAGCGACAGCATTCACACCTGGAATTTCCTTAAGCGCATTTTTTAATGATATAAGTCTTTCTTTTGTATTTCCCTGGCCTACAACGCTTGGGCCATCGAAGATCAGCATCTGGTCCATGCTCAACCCTTTGTCCTGATCACGCATGAAAACAATTTGACGATAGATTGTAAATGTGCCCGCGATCAAAATAAGTGAAGACGCAAATTGAAAAACTACCAATGCTTTCCGCAGCGAAAAACCACCTGTCACTTTATCAGTTTTTCCTTTCAGTACCGCGATGGTTTGAAAAGATGAAAGAATGAAGGCGGGATACGCTCCGGAGATGAAGGAGCCAATAAAAAATAATGAAAAGAGAACGATCCATAGTCGAGGATCGGTGAAATCAAACTTCAATTCTTTTCCTACAATCTCGCCCAGCACTGGTAGCAACACAATTGCCAACCCTGCTGCCAAGACTACACCAATAAAATTTACAAGCACAGACTCCAGCGCAAACTGTCCTATCAACTGACTTCTGAAAGCGCCAATGGCTTTCTTGATGCCGACTTCTCTTGCACGCTCCATCGCACGGGCGGTAGATAAATTGATGTAGTTGACCCAGGCGATCGCAAGAATGAAAACTGAAATCAACACGAAGAAAAATATCGTATTGATACTGATGGTCGCACTCGATTCGTTTCGCAACCCCGGCTCTAAATGAATGTCTTTTAAAGGTTGAAGTTTAAGAATGACCTGCGTACCAGATTCTGCAAGATCTTTGCCGCGGTATTTGTCGATCAACTGAGCGAACTTCGGTGCCAGCGCTTTGGCATCGGTGCCATTATGAAGCTCGATATAAGAAACAAAATTATTCCAGCCCCAGCCATTGTCCTGCACGTATTGCCCACCTTTTAATAAATTATGTATCGGGAAAAGAAATTCAAAGGATAAGGAAGAATTAGCAGGAACATCATCAATGACGGCTGTCACTTCATAATCGCCATCCGACCAGCCACCGGAAACATTAATGATCTTGCCAAGCGCATCTTCGTCACGTGAGAAATATTTATCCGCCATCTTTTTCGTAATCACGATACTGTTCGGTTCATCGAGCGCTGTTGACAGACTTCCTTTTAGGGCCGTGTAAGTGAAAACATCAAAAAAAGTACTGTCGACAAATTGAATATTCGATTCACGGAATGTAGATGGATCAACCCCATCTCGTTTATAACTCAACACTGCTCCTCCATACATTGGATGCGTGCGTACATAAGTTTTCACCTCAGGAATATCAGCGAGCATTGATGGACCCTGAGCAAAGCCAGACAGCGGAATTGCGCCCCGCTCTTCACCATTAACTTTGTACGTCGTTATTGTTCTATAGATGTTCGCTGTATTCTTATGATATTGATCGTAGCTGAGTTCAAAGTCTACATACTT
>CBQWHS010000245.1:0-6410 GCA_967728665.1 uncultured Chryseosolibacter sp.
GCTTTTGTATTTACAGGAATCGAGACATCGACCTTGAGCAAACCATTTTCAATTCTCCATGATGATTTGATAGGACCATAAGGTGATTGAAGTTCTGCACTCGCGTTTGTGAGACCTCCACCAGGCTGAGGTGAGATCTTAATTTCTTTGTAGCCAGGAGCGCCTTCTTGGATGCCGGTAACAACACGATACATCCAATCGCCAATAGCACCGTAAGCGTAATGATTAAATGAATTCATACCCGGAGTTTGAAACGATCCGTCAGGTTTGATACCATCCCAACGTTCCCATATTGTCGTTGCTCCCATTTTCACAGGATACAACCACGATGGATAAGACTCCTGCATCAACAGTGAATAGGCCACATCCGTGTAAGCGAATCGCGTAAGCACATGACACAAATACGGCGTGCCCAAAAATCCTGTGGTAAGGTGATTTCCATATGACTTCACATTCTCTGCCAGTTTTTCAGCGGCCTGCGCCCGCAAATTTTCTGGAAGCATATCAAAGTTAAGCGCAAGCACATAGGCTGTCTGAGTACTTGACACGAGTCTTCCGTTCGGTGTCATATACTCTTTCATATATGCAGCCTTCACTTTATCAAGTAATTCCTTGTAGCGTTTCTCATCGCTTTCTTTTCCAAGAACCTTTGCTGCATTCAAGACGAGCTGGGTTGAATATGCAAAGAAGGACTGCGCGATAAGATATTTATCTGTCACAGCAGACCTTCCATCGTTGTCATCAAAGGGACGATAGAATAACCAATCACCAAAATGAAATCCGGTATTCCATAAATAATCTTTGCTATTACTTTCCATATATCCAACCCATGCCTTCATGCTTTCATATTGATCTTCCAGGAACTTTTTATCTCCGTATGCCCGATACATGTTCCATGGAATAATCGTGGCAACGTCAGCCCAACCTGCGGACGCAGCAGCGCGTTCACCTAAAACGTTGGGCACCACAAATGGAACCGCTCCGTCTTTTCGTTGATCGGCGGCAACATCTTTCAACCACTTACTAAAAAATGAAGCTGCGTTCATGTTGAAAGCCGCAGTGCGGGAAAACACCTGCGCATCACCAGTCCATCCGAGGCGCTCATCTCGCTGCGGACAATCTGTTGGCACATCAAGAAAGTTTCCTTTTTGTCCCCACTGAATATTATGTTGAAGCTGATTGATTAATTGATTAGATGAAGAAAAATTTCCCGATGGCGCCATGTCAGAATACAACGCTGTAGCGAGAAGATTTTCTACCGTTGGTGTTCCGGGGAAACCTTCAAGCTTTACATAACGAAATCCCATAAAAGTGAAATGCGGCTCGAAAATTTCCTCGCCTCCTCCTTTTAATGTGTATTCAATTTGTTGTTTCGCCCGTCTCAGGTTATCGATGTAGAAATTGCCATCCTTATCAAGAACTTCGGTGTGATAGACAGTAATTTTTTTTCCTGCTTCTCCTCTCACACGCAACTGCAAAACGCCAACAAGATTTTGGCCGAAATCTGCCACAAGCTCTCCTTTCGGAGTAGTAATGATTTTTACCGGCTTGAATGTTTCGTGTTTGGTTACAAGTGGTCCATAGGTTCCAATAAGTTTGTCTGTTGGCCCGTCTACAATTTTAGCATTCGCCCAATTGGAATCGTTGAATGATGCCAACATCCATCCGGATTTGTCTTGTTGAGCATCGTATATTTCACCGTGATAAATTTCGGAAGAACGAATTGCACCACTAGCAACCTTCCAGGAATCATCGGTTCCAAAAATTTCTTTGCGATCATCTGTGTAGGTTACCTCAATCTGCAACAGCAGGGACGTTTCATCACCATAAATGTTCTTTCCCTTTTCCCACGCAAGTGGACCACGATACCAGCCACTGCCAAGTAACACACCGATAGCATTCGTTCCGTTGGTTAGCAACGATGTTACATCGTAAACCTGGTATTGAATTCGATTGCTGTAACTTGTCCAACCGGGAGTTAAAAATGCTTTACCGATTTTCTTCCCATTTATATAACCTTCATAAAGGCCACGCGCGGTTATATAAGCTCGAGCCGACTTGATCATCTTGGGCAGGTTAATTGATTTTCTAAACATCGGCACGGGGCCGTTAGCGGAGTCTTCGGCTAATCCGGATTGAATCCATTTAGCAGTCCAGTCACCAGGAGATAGTAATCCCATTTCCACGGAACGAATTTCACTCCACGGTGATGTGTTTTTCTGGTTATCGGTGACACGAACTTGCCAATAATATTTTTCCCTGGACTTCAATGCAGGACCTGCGTAAGGAATGAGTATGGATTGATCTGATTGAACTTTTCCTGACTGCCAGACAACATTTTTGGTAAGGTTGCCAGCATCCAAACCCATTCTGATTTCATATGCTGCTTGAACAACATCATTTTTGTCGGAATTCAACTGCCAGCTGAAGCGCGGAGTCTTTACATCGGTTCCGAGTAAATTATTTTGATATTCACAAGTTGGATTGTTAACTCTTAAAGTTTGCGCAAACAAAAATTGCGAAACAAGAAGTGCAAAGGTGAAAATTGATAGGCGCATAATTGTTTAGGATTATGCGACTTAAGATACGAAACCCTTGGTTTATAAACTGTTCTGGTCTGTCTGCCTTAAGAAAAAAGGCTGTTGATTTTTGCGTACTGTAAAAGCATAATTGTCTTGGCATCACGGATTTCGCCTGCTTCCATCATTTGCCATGCTTTCGAGAAAGGAAGTTCTAAAACTTCAATATTCTCTTCGCCTTCCACACCGCCACCTTCATTCATTTTTTGGTCTTTAAAATATTCAGCAACAAAAAAATATAAGATTTCGGTTACGGAACCCGGCGACATATAAGCCTCGTAAATTTTTTTTACTTCTGTGATGCGATAACCCGTTTCTTCTTCTGTTTCTTTCCGGATACAGTCTTCCGGATTATCCTTATCAAGCAAGCCAGCACAAGCTTCGATCATAAAGCCATCGGTGTTTCCGTTGATGAACGTTGGAAGGCGAAATTGCTTGGTGAGAATAACCGTTCCTTTATCCCTATTAAAGAGCAAAATTGTCGCACCGTTACCGCGGTCATAGGCTTCTCGCTGCTCAATTTTCTTGTTTCCTTTTTTATCAACCGTCTCAAAAGTATACTTATAGAGTTTATACCAGTTTTCAGATAGAATTTTCTTTTCGAGAATATTCACAGCATGATCCATGATGAAAATTTAAAAGTGAACGTGTGCGTAAATCAGCCTGCAAAGCTACAAGGAAAGCTGAAGTCACTTCTTAATCTACATTATTTTGTCATACAACTCAGCGCAAAACCACGCATCAGTACCGGCTCTTCATGCGGCTGTATAAAATAATTTCCGAGCTGCTGTAATTAGAAATTGGAAACTGATCAGCCAACTTGTATCTGTATGATAACGTTATCAATTTAAACGGCTTTTCACGTTTTCATAGTCTTTCAGCTCGACTAAGTTACGGATTCATTACGATGAAACGCTATTTCTTGAGCAACGCTAGCTTGTGATAAAGTTCAAGACACACCCACGCATCGGTTGCGGCGTATTCAATTTGCTTTTGCGTGAATGTTGGCGTTTCCCAATTTGAAGTCTGCGCTCCTTTTGAAATTCGGAAGCCCAATAACAAGGCTGTAAGTTTTTTAACACTTTCAACTTGCAGTCCTGCATGCTTGGCGAGTGTTGACAAATCAAAAAAACCTGCGGGAGTAAATGGCGATAATTTTTGCAGCGCCTTTAAGTCATCGCGAATACCAACGCCACATTTCGTAACATTTTCCATTTCGAAAAGTCGAACGATATCTTCCGTAACCCCGGTGTGATTCAAACGAATGAGATAAGCCTTTTTTGGAACGGCCAATTGCAGCAGTGATACCTGATAAAATTGACCGCGTTTGAATGCTGGACGGGTTTCAGTGTCAAAGCCAACAACGTCATGCTTTTCAATTTCTTTTATTGCTTTCGGCAATTGCCGCGGGTCGCTAATGACGACGGTCTTGCCATCGAAAGTTTTCAATGGCAAGCCATTGATCTCCTCGGGAGAGATACTGATCTTAATTTCATCTGATCGATTGTGCTGATCACCGTTATGGTGTACTACAGGTTCCATCAAAAAATTACTTCCAGTTAAAAAATATCAGCCCTGTTAAAAAGCTCAAGTTATTGAAAATTCCCTGTCTTTTAACGCTTTCCACGAGAAATACAATCCAATTTAGCAGGGAACATGCAGAACTTTTGAAAATCGGCTGCCTTATTATTTTTTACTATTTTGAGCCTCCTAAACCTCAACCGAATGTCGAAGTCAGTCTTCAGAAAAAAATCGATCACCACGATTCTTGCCGATGCCAATGAAGTCAACGCTGATGGCCACGCAGCATCACTGAAGCGAGTTCTCGGTGTACGTGACTTAACCTCTATGGGAATTGCCGCTGTGATAGGTGCCGGCATCTTTTCAACCATTGGACAGGCAGCCTACAATGGTGGACCAGGTGTCATTTTATTATTTTTGATCACGGCGGTGACCTGTGGCTTCACAGCACTTTGCTATGCCGAATTTGCCTCGCGCGTTCCGGTTGCCGGCAGCGCCTACACTTATTCATATGTGACGTTTGGTGAAGTTACGGCCTGGATAATTGGCTGGGCATTAATCCTCGAATATGCCATCGGCAATGTTGTAGTGTCCATTTCCTGGAGTAGCTATTTTGCCAATCTTTTGGAAGGTGTTGGCATTCACCTTCCAGCATGGTTAGGCACAGATCCTACTACCGCAGAACAAACATTTATCAGAATGAAAGAAGCCGGCCAAGACACTTCGGTGAGTGCCTGGGCAACTGCGCCAACCATTGGAAGTTTTAAATTAATAGCGAATATTCCAGCGGGATTTATCATAGTTATCATCACTGCGTTAGCATATATCGGAATCAAGGAAAGTAAAAAGAGCGCTAACTTCATGGTTGGTATGAAACTGGTCGTGCTTGCCATCATTGTTGTCATTGGCGTGTTCTATATTGACACTGCAAATTGGTCTCCATTCTTGCCAAATCAATTCACTGGTGTACTCAAAGGTGTGTCGGCAATTTTCTTCGCATACATTGGCTTCGATGCCATTTCAACAACAGCGGAAGAATGTAAAGATCCTCAACGCGATTTGCCACGAGGTATGATTTATTCGCTTTTGATTTGCACGGTCATTTATGTGATCGTAACACTGGTAATCACCGGCATGGTCAACTACTCGGAGTTTAACAACGTTGTTGATCCTCTTGCTTATGTCTTTGAAAAAATCAATTTAAGCAAAGTCGGTTTTTTTATTTCTGTAAGTGCGGTTGTTGCAGCTACTAGCGTTTGTCTTGTTTTCCAGCTAGGACAACCTCGGATATGGATGAGCATGAGCCGTGACGGTTTGTTGCCAAAACCCTTCGGAAAAATCCATCCGAAATATCACACACCAGCATTCGCCACGATCGTCACGGGAATTATTGTAATCATTCCATCGCTGTTCATTGAAAGCGGATTAATGACTGACCTGACTAGCATCGGAACATTGTTCGCATTCGTTCTTGTTTGTGGTGGCGTGCTTTTGCTTCCACCGGATGCTACCAACACTTCCGGGCAGCGATTCAAACTGCCTTACATCAACGGACAATTTATCGTGCCAATTCTACTGTTGATCTTTCTTTACGCTTTTCGCGAACGTGTTGAAAATGCGTTTTTGAATTTAAGTCATGAATCAAGGCAAGAAATTCTGTTTCTGATTTTCGTGATCGGTTCGGTTGTCATTGCACTTTTCACATTCGTCAAGAAATTCTCATTGATTCCAGTTCTTGGGATGTTATGTTGTTTGTATCTGATGATTGAGATTCCGGCAAGAAGCTGGGTTGTGTTCTTCGGATGGATGGCGTTCGGCCTCATGATTTACTTCAGCTATGGATATTGGAGAAGCAAATTGGCACAATCAAGATAACTTCTGCTTCCTATTCGTCCTTGACAAACTAATCTTCGGCAAATAATTCCAATTGCGCTGGCAACAACGTAAAACTTCTCCGATGATAAGGAGTGATCCCTAATTGTTTTATGCTTTCACGATGTTGAAGTGTTGCATAGCCAACATTTGTTTCCCATCCGTAACCTGTGAATTGTTTCGCCAGGTTGTTCATAAAATCATCCCGATAGGTTTTGGCTAAAATTGACGCTGCAGCGATCGACAAATATTTTCCATCGCCCTGGATAATACACTCGTGACGAATTTCTTTATAAGCCTTAAATCTATTTCCATCGATCAATAAAATCTCAGGAGTAGTATTCAATTTGTCAATGGCAAGGTGCATTGCCTTAAATGACGCGTTTAAAATATTGATTTGATCTATTTCGATATGATCCACTTCTCCAACAGCCCAGG
>CBQWHS010000246.1:0-6326 GCA_967728665.1 uncultured Chryseosolibacter sp.
CGGTTACGGGTCTTTTGATAAAAACGTCTGCAATCATTATTGTTTAATTTTTTTATCCTGGAATGTTAGTTTGTTTTTGCCACGCTTGGTGCTGGAACATCGACTTTGATGGCAGAGCCCTCGCGAAGATTTTGTCCACCTTCGATTACAATCTCTTCACCTTCTTTCAAGCCATTTTTGACGATCACATTTCTCCCGAGTTGCTTACCCAATAGAACTTTTCGTTGTGTAGCTTTAGCGCTATCTGCGATGTAGACGAAAAATTCTCCGAGTTGTTCATTTACAGCTTTGAAAGGAATGACAACAGATTTTTCAATGGTGTTTGATAACACTCTCAATCTTCCGGTCATGCCAGCCCGCAATGTGTGTTGTGGATTGGGAAATTCGATTCTCATCTTTATCGTTCCTGTTTGTGCATCAACGGCACGATCGATAACTTTTATTTTTCCCGCCAAGGGATATATTTCATTTTTGAATGCAAGGCGAAATGTTGAATCACCTTTCGATGAATTCTTTTGTGCAAGGAGTTCGCTAAAACGATAAATCTCACTCTGATCAACGGCAATGTCGACACCGACCGGATCATCCGATGAAATCGTGTTAAGTAATGTCTGTCCTGGTGAAACAGAGGCGCCCAGTCTTACTGCCGAGATTCCGATGGTTCCATCAAACGGTGCAATGATAGTGGTGTATCGAACATTGGTTTGAACAGCTTGCACACTTGCTTTTGCAGCTTCAACTTGTTGCTTTGCGGATGCATAAGTAGCTTCTGCGTAATCGACTTGTTGTTTTGCAATTGCATCTTGTTTGTCAAGTTCGCGGTAGCGCTCAACATCTTTCTTTGCTTTTTCAAGGTTGGCTTCTTGCAGCGAAAGGTTTGCCTGCGCTTGCTTATAGTTTGCTTCAGATTGTTGTTGATCGATAGAATACAGACGTTGACCTTTTTTTACTTTTTGTCCTTCCTGGAAATGAATTCCGGTAATGTATCCGTTTACCTGGGCGCGAAGTTCAACTTCGTTTAGTGCTCTGACGATGGCAGGGTATTCATCATAGTACGCGGCATTCGTTGACGATACTTTTTGAACGACTACAGGAACAGCGGGCGGTCCTTGCATTGCGTTCTGATCTTTCTTGCCACACGCCGAGAGTGATAGGAGAATAGCAATGAATAAAAGAGGTGATAGATTTTTTATTGACATATACGTGTTCAGTTTCTGGTTAAAAATTGATTTGGCCAAGTGAACGGAGCACATCCATTTTGCTCGCGAGCACCTGGTAAAGTGCATTGTAATAATTGATCCGGGTTGTTCGAAGATCGCTTTCGGCTATAGTGACATCAAGGTAGGTGCGAACTCCACTTCTATATTGAAGTTGAATTACATCGTATACCTCTTGCGCTAAATCGACATTTTCTTTCTGTGCCCGAAATGCGGCAAGATTGCTTTTGTATGCCGCCAAGGAACGACTATACTCTGTGGTAAGATTGCTTTCAAGATTGTTAAGACTTTCATCGAGGCGTTTGCTTACCCACTTTTGCTCCTGGATTTTGTAAATTCTCTTTCCACCTTGAAAAATAGGGACGGCAAGTGTAGCGCCAACATATGACAACGGATATTTCTTATTATAGAGTTCTCCAAAATTGTTGTTCTGATAATTCAGGTTGTACGCTGCAAAAAGATTGAGTGATGGAAGCAAGGCCCAGTTACTGTATTTCACATTTGCCCGTTGAAGTTCTTTTTGGGTATAAAGAATTTTGTAATCAATGTGAGACGAATAGTTGAGTTGGACTGTCGTATCTATGGCCATCTCGTTTTCCATTTGTAGTGTGTCATAACTAATTGGCAACTCCGCACCAGAAGGATAACCCATTACCGTCTTGAGCAGTTGTTTTTTATAAATGAGAAGTTCCGTATTTGTTTTCAACGATGCCTCCGCGTTATTGAGTAGGATCGTTGCTCGTTTATAATCTGTTTTGTCGGCAACACCACTGGTGTATCGGCTATAGGCATCTTTCAGACTTCGTTGCAACCGGACGATGGATTGCTGATTAACTCTAATCTGCTGAGTCGTTGCCAGCACGTCATAAAAAGCTTTGGTCACATTAACCACGGCATCAATTTTACTTCGTGAAGTATTTTGTTGTGCCTGAATTCTAACTTCAGATGCCGTTGATTTTGCTAATAGAACATCGCGGTTAAATAACGTTTGAGTTGCCGTAAACTGTGCGGAGGAGGTGTTGTTCACGCCAAAGCGAATAACATTACCACCAATGACACTCGCTTGCAAGTCAAAGAAGCGCTGGTAGTTGTAGGTAAAGTTGAGCTGCGGATACCAGTCCGCAAGTTTGCCTTTAATCACTTTGTTGGTAACCTCTTCATCAATGGCTGATTGTTTTACCGCAGGCTGATGACTTAGAGTATAATCGATTACATGCGCAAGAGTTGCTTGTTGAAGTGTGCTGTCTGTTGTTCCGGTCTGAGCCCTTGTGAAAAGCGGTATCAGCAGGATTGCGAACAGCACTGTTGTGGCGATTGGAAATTTGGGTAAAATTGAATGCATAAAAATTTATTGCGACGTTTCAGTTTGTTTATTTGGATAGAACTGGCATTTCCTCATTGAAAATAGTTGTGTAGATAATTTGCTTTCGTTCTTGCAAAAACTTCTTATAACTCGTTTCGGTCATGCCGTGGATTGTTTTCAGAACTGATTTTGCCAGTAACGGGTAATTGCACATGGCGACAAGGTTGACCATAAAGTGTTCGGGTGATATGGGCTCGATGCGCTTCTTTTTTATTTCTTCCGCAAGTTGCTCACGAATAAGATCGCTGGATTTGATTGGATACTGAGTGCAAAAACTTTTTATTCGCTCAGGATTTTTAGCCGTTTCACTAATGATAAAGTTTTCCAGGTGTGGATATTTCAGGCCATAGTCTACGACAGTGTCTATATAGAGTGCGATTTTCTCACGGAACGGTATTGATTTCGATAAGATTTTAAACGCCCTTTCTTTTTTCTCCAACAGCGTCTCTTCTAATAAGAGGTCAAGCATCTGCTCCCGGGAACGGAAATAATAATGGATCAACGCCCGATTAACGCCAGCCTCATCAGCAATATCCTGGGTGGTGGCACCAAGGAGGCCCTTCTGGAAAAATAGAATTTTCGCCTTTTCCTTGATCAATTTCTCTGTTTGGGCTTCTTCGGCTCCCATTATCTTTTTTGTTTAACAATTTTGTTAACGCAAAGTAAAGGCTGATGGGTTCGTTTTTCCAAGCGAAAACTTATTTTATTTCAATGTGAAGGAATCGTTAAATGCTTTTTCGTGAGAAGAGCGATCGTTTTCAAACGGGATAGACGTGACTCGTGTTTCAAAATTTGTTTAAAATGTTTCAAGAAACCTTGTAAGCGATAGAAGTCTGCGTGTAAACCTACCGTTATGCAATCGTTGGATGAAAAAAGTTTATCACCGAAACCGATTTGCTCCCTGAAAAAGCGACCTTTTATTTGATTTTCTGCCGCTAGATTTCTGCAAACGTTGTTTCAACTAATAAATCAACTTTACTTACAACGAACGGCTATGATTACTTTCATCGCGTACATTTGAGTATCAACAAAAACAAAACAAAGTCATGAAAACAAAATCTCTCTTCGCAGCGCTTCTTATGATTAGCGCAGTTGCATTCGCTGGAAAGAATGAGCCCGTTCGTACTGGTATGGCAGTGATACCGGTTAAAGGATCTGAAGTTTACAAAGTAGTATATAAAGGTGTAGCCCAGGGAAAAGTGAAACTGTCTATCTTATCTGCAGATGGAAAAGTCATTCTCTCTGAAACTTTCAACAGTGACGGATTTATCCGCCCATTGAATTTCTCCGGTCTTGAAGCTGGTGAATACACAATCACGGTCGCTGATGCGACTGGTGTTAAATCTGAAAAGATTGTGTACGGTGGTGTTAAGAGGAACGTGAGTAACGTTCATGTTAGTAAACTTAAAAACGCTGGTAAGTATCTTCTTTCTGTTGCCAATGCAGTAAATGGTCCGATCCAGGTTAGAATCATTGACTCAAAGAATAACGTGGTGTTCACCGAAACCAAACTTGTGAATGGCGACTTCGCTCAAGTTTATAAAATAGAAGCTACCGGTTCTTATACTTTCGAAATCTCTGATGTGAGAGGAAACATTAAGACCGCACAATTTTAATTAAGGGTAGATTGATTGGTAACGAAGCCTCTGGAAGCTGTCCAGATGGCTTTGTTTTTTTTATACACTTGCGACCCCGAGATCTACAGGCTTTTGTTAGACCGACGAAACAATGTCTATTATTGGTTTTTTATTTACTTCTTCGAGGAAATGCGCTGCCTGCTAAATCACAGCTCGTAGGCTTTCTACTTCTAGCTTTCCGCCTGACTTTTCTCTTCTAAGCTTTCTCTTTTGACTCCGTCCCTGCTTTCCACTTTCTACGCCCTTCTGCTTTTTGCCCTTTCCACTTTCTGCTTTTAACTTCTTAACTTGCCCGGAATAACATCCGGGCCATGAAAAAATTTGTTCTGCTTGTCTTCGCCTTGTCGGCTTGCGCTTCCTCACAAAAAACCTCGTCACTCTTATTTCAAACCACTGACTTTACTGCTGAAAACGTTTTCACCAAAAACATCGAGGGGCCAGCGTTTGATAAAATGGGAAATCTGTATGTGGTGAATTTTAAAAATGACGGCACTATCGGAAAGATTAGTCCCGATGGCACAGGAACTGTGTTCGTCACATTGCCAGAAGGAAGCATTGCTAACGCGATCAAGTTTGATAGCAAAGGAAATATGTATTTGGCTGATTGGCCAAAACACAATGTTCTTAAAGTTGATATGAAAACGAAAGCGGTGTCAGTGTTTGTGCATCGTGATGATTTCAACCAACCAAATGATTTGTGTATCAACAAAAAAAATCAATTGTTTGCATCCGATCCAAATTGGAAAGAAGGTACAGGCAAGATTTGGCGAATCGATCCGGACGGAAAAACTACGCTGCTCAATGATCAAATGGGAACTGCCAATGGAATTGAACTAAGCCCCGATGACAAAATTTTGTATGTCAACGAGAGTGTTCAACGAAAAATATGGGCATTCAATGTTGATGAAAATGGAAACATCAGCAACAAACGCCTCTTTGCGGAATTTGCTGACTTTGGTTTTGATGGGATGAAGTGTGATCGCAATGGGAATTTATACGCGGCACGATATGGAAAGGGAACCATTGTTGTTTTATCGCCAGACGGAAAACAGATTCGCGAAGTTCCATTGAAAGGTAAATCATGCAGCAACGTTGTCTTCGGTGGAAAAAACGGAAGGGAAGTTTTCGTCACCCTTCAAGACAGGATGGGCATGGAAAAATTCATGAACGACATTCCCGGAAAAGGATATTGATCAAGGATTTTGATTGATTAGTTCCAACCTTTTAACGATGCTCCCCGGCGTCAAAACAGTTCCCGGAGAAAGAACAGCATTCGCGCCAATCTTAACGCGATCGCCCACCAGCGCACCAAATTTTGTAATTCCAGTTTTTATTTTTTTCTGATTGATTGTCACGGAGATTTCTTTTTCATCGCGGTCATTGTGGTGATTGGCAATGATTGATCCGGCTTCCATATTCACATGCGAGCCCAAAATAGAATCGCCAACAAAATTAAAATGCGCCAATGCGGAGGAATCAAAAATCAAACTTGATTTTATTTCACATCCCGGTCCGACAGAGACTTTCTCGCCAAGAAAAATTCCACCGCGTAAATAGGCATGAGCTCCAATAAAACAATTCGCCGAAATGATAGCCATTCCTTTTATGATCACCCCTTGTTCAATGATTGCAGTTTTATGAATGGCAATATTATTGTTGATTACAAAATCATCGTGATCTAAAAACTGCAACTGAGCGGATAATAATTCTTCAATTTCGCGGACCAGCATCCAAGGTTGAGTTTCTTCCTTGCCTGGAAACGTCGCATCAAATTTTTCAACGAATGCCTTAAGGTTCATTTTGATTATAATTCATAAAGTTCAAGAGGAAGTCTATCCGGATCCTCAAAAAAAGTAAAACGTTTCCCCGTGAATTCATCAATACGTATTGGTTCTGTTTGAATACTGAATTCGTTTAAGCGGTTGATTGCTTTATCGAGATCATTAACTGCGAAGGCAAGGTGTCTTAATCCCCGCGCTTCAGGCCTCGACGAGCGTTTCGGCGGATCCGGAAATGAAAATAGTTCGATCACATAATTGTTGCCAATAGCGAACGCAATTCGTGGAAGCTCGGTAACGCTATTGGCAACAAATATGTGATAGAACTATT
>CBQWHS010000247.1:0-6272 GCA_967728665.1 uncultured Chryseosolibacter sp.
CAAAGTAGATCAATATGAGATTGTAGCAGTACTAACATTACCGGAAGACCTGGATCTTCCTATTCCGGCGGTCGTGGTAATGCATGGGTCAGGCGGTGGTGGTAATGCATGGGTCAGGCGGAATGTGGGACAAGGATATTTCTGGTGGAACAATGAGCAGTCAATTCCGTGAGTGGGCTGACACATTGCGCAATCATGGAATGGCCGGATTATTTATTGATAGTTATTTACCCCGCGGCGTAAAAGAAAATAATTCAGCAACAGATGAGCCCCCTGGTAACGCTATTATTGCTGCCGAGTACGTCCGTACAAGAGATGCTTATGCGGGGCTTGAGTTGCTTAGAAAAATACAAGACAACAAAGGAGAGAATATAATTCTTTCTAACAAGGTAGCATTGCTCGGTTTTTCACATGGTGGCACTGCGGCTATATCCGCTATGGCCGATACTTACAAAATGCATGCTATTAAAGAATGGTATCAAAGAGAATACAGAGTGCCGGCGCCAGCAGAGCGACCTACTGAAGGAGGCTTCGTTTGCGCTGCCGTCTTTTATCCAGGCTGTGGCATGTACCAGTATTACGGAAATCATCATAAGGAAACTGGATTTTATATCAATTATGCTCCGGTCTTAATTCAGGCTGCAGGGCTGGATCCCTTGTATTATGATGGCGAAAATACCGAGGCGTTGGTAACCAGGGCGCGAATCAACGGTGCCAATGAAGTAAGCGGAAATGAAATGGTTTTAATAGTTTACCAGAACGCTCACCATAGTTTCGACGGTGCAGATGATGGTTTCGAAGGGGAAGCAAATAAGCAAGGCAGAAAAACTGCACTAGGCTTTATAATGAAGTACATAAATAAAAATTAACCAAGTCGGTCACAGTAAAAGTAACGTCGGATATTTACGCCGATCATCAATCTTGAACAAATAAATTTTATGAACGCTGTATTTAAATATTTCAATGCTGAACGTTTAGAATGCTTTATTGGCATTATTATCGGATTATTATTCTTTGTGGTTGCTCTTTATTTTCTAACCCAAGTCAAAAAACCATTTTACAATGGTATGGCCTATCCATTTTTAATAGGAGCCTTTATAGAGATAATCGTTTGCACTTCCGTATATATTCGCAGCCCAAAAGATATTGAAAGGGTAAACCGGATCATTCAAAGCGAGAGGTCAAGAATTCAATCAGAAGAGATTCCACGAATGGAAACTGTTTTGAAAAACTTTGTGATCTACCGTTGGATGGAGATTGGATTATCCATCGCCGGAATTGTATTATTTTTTATCGTGGCTGCGGAAACACTTTGGCGTGGAGTGGGCTTGGGAGTGTTTATCCAGGCTACGCTCATTCTCATTTTCGATTTCTTTGCCGAGCACAGAGGTAAGATATACATTGATTTTTTAAAACATAATGACTATTTCTAGAAAATGATTTAAATGCAATTGATATGATCAGACGCGCTGGCGGGACAGTATCTTCAGATAAAGACAGGCTGGTTTGGAATGTGGAGCAATAGATATCAAGATCGTATTAATGCAACAAATTCTTATGACTCCTAAATATTCAGACAATAAACCGGCATTGGATGATCAGATCAGTTTTGTCCGAAATATCAGGCTGGCAATGAAGAATTCTCGCCTCAATGACAATTTGCAAAATGCACATGAGGAACTCCAAATGCTCCAGGCAATAGAAGAAAACCTGATCGCAGTGAGAATATGGAATACTGCCAACCCTGTGTCAAAAAGCGAAACCGCGCCATAGTATTTTCTTTTTGACTTTTCAAATAAAAATCATTGACAGGAATCAGGGATAAGAACCCTACACCCCAAAACATCAGTCACCATTTGCGACGAGGTTGTTTTAAATCGAAAATTAAGCGAAGGGAAAACAAATTTCATTCGAGCAACGAGCTATCTGATAATCCTTCAGCTTTTCCTTTTCTCTCCGTTACGGGCGAACATTCCTGCCAATGAGTGGAACAGGGCGCTTAGAGAAAAAAAAGCGAAGATCAATGTTTGTTGGTTTGATATTGAGCCTTTCATTTTTACAAAGAACGGCTCCCTTAAGGGCATGGAGTATGACTTAATGGAAACGTTCGCCCAATACCTGAGAAGCAAGTATGATATTGAGCAGGAAAAGAATGAACAGCGAACCTGAAACCCATGAATATAAACGCAATTATTTATGAGGTACTTGAAACATACACTGCTTCAGCAGGCCTTAAAGGAATTAAACTATACTCGCGCCTGGATGATCATGGTAAATGCCTAGCCGATGTCGATAAAGACCTTACCTTACAAGTTATTGACAACCTTATTTCAAATGCACTTAAATTTTCACCAGCAGAAAGTATAATTTGGGTAAAAACTTTTGAACGGATGGATTCGGTGATTTTAGAAATCCAAGATGAAGGACCGGGTATTACCAAAGAAGATATGCCCAGGCTATTTACGAAAAATGGTGTTTTAAGTGCCCGTCCAACAGGCAATGAAGCGTCAAACGGACTCGGTCTGTTTATCGTAAAAAAATACATGGAAAAAATGAATGGCAAGGCCTGGTGTCAAAGCACACCTGGACAGGGAACGATATTTTTTCTCGAATTTAAAACGCTTTTAAATAAAGAAGAGGAGGGCACAGTGGGTTTTAAATTCCGATAAGGCGGTCAAGACTCGCTATCCGACCTAAAATAGCCAGGTACAAAATGTTGCTCTTAGTAGCTATCAAAATTCAAAATATAAAAATTAGCTAATGCAAGGAAAAAGCGGCTTAAAATTCTGTAAGAATAATGGCTTGAAAAACTCTGGAATCTCATTTCGGAATCTTCATCCAGTTAGAAGCATTCTGCTAATTCAGTAAAGGTGATGTTCCTTTTTCAAAATGAGATTCAATGAAGGTATCAAATCGCTCATGCCCGCGAATTGGAAGGACTATTGAAAATGTTGTTCCTTTTCCTGGTTCAGATTTTAACTGAATGTCACCATTCATTTTATTGATTTCTTCTTTTACCATGAAAAGCCCGAGCCCTGATCCTGTAGATAATGTCGTTGCTCTGAAGAACATATCAAATACTTTTCCATGATACTCGTGGCTTATTCCGCTGCCGTTATCCTCAACTACAATTCTTATTTTCTTTTCAGCATCGCTTCTTTCTATATCAATTTTTATGATGGGAGCCGTCTGATCAGTGTTATGATACTTAATGGCATTCCCAATCAGGTTGTTCATTATCATTGTAATCCTTCTTTTATCCAGAAAGTAGTTTGTTTTTTCAGGCACATTCACCTGAAACTGAATGTTGTCTTTTCCTTTTATATACCGGAGGCTCTCAATAACATTCATTACTACTGATCGAAGATCAATCGGCTCGTATTTAACGTCTGTCAATGAATTCTTTGAATATTCAATAAGGTCTTTGCTGAAAGTATCCAGGTGATCGATACGTTCTATCATTCTTTTTAAAAGCCCAAGTATATTAGGGTCTTTGGTTTCATCTGATGCAATAGTGACAAGACCTTTAACGGAAGCTAATGGAGAGCGAAGGTCATGAGTAGTTCTGTGCAAAAAGCGATCAAGTTGTTCATTGGCTTTTTCAAAATGTTCACTTCGTTTATCTGCTTCTTTAGCAAAATCACTTAACCATTGTTCGGTGTTGTCGCCTATACAAATATTAAAAAATAAAATAGCTGAAAGGATCACGACCGTACTGAACAAGTTAAGACGGAGAGATGTCTCAATTTGTGAAAGGGCAATTTCCCCCTGAGGGATCATATCAATATCTGCTGTGAATAATACAACGAGGCAGACAATGGGAAGGAGTGCAAGTATATAGCGAAAGAGGTTTTCTTCTTTGTGAAAAACAACAGTCGCTAGTACTATCAACGGAAGAAATAATAAATACAAGGCAGCTTCTTTAGGATAAGATAACGAGAAAAATAAAAAGCCCAGGTTTAAGCTGAGAAGAGCAAGGATTTTGCTTATTTTTTTGAAATTCGTATTCAGCAGCCAAGCAAAGAAAAGAATTAAGGCCAAACTGAGATCAATAGTCCCTGCAAGATAAAGGCCTTGAGAAACAGCAACGAATGTCATAATAAAGGCCAATATCGAGATCGAGATAATTGCCCTTGAGAAAATCTGATCTCGCCGCTGCGAAATAATCATTTCAGGTCTGGATCTGTAGTTATTTTTTGTCATATCATATGAATTTCGCAGGGGACGATCCGGATAGTATCCTAAATTAAAATCAGACTTTAACCAATTTTTAGCGTGTCTGTCATGTCGAGGTTTTAAAAACTTAAGAGAAAAAAAACGAAAATTCGGGTGATGCAAAGTGTTACGATGTTTCATGGCTTATTTTAAGGAATTGTTACGAATGAAGGGTTCGTTGATCCATGACGAAGGACGACTCCGGGTAACTGTGATTGGTGGAAGAGGTGACTGATGAACAGAAGAAAAAATGAAGAGCCAGCGCTTTTGCTTTTCAGTCTTTTGATCAATGGTTCCATCTCCGAGCAAAGGCGAAGAAACTTTCTGTTGAATACCACGCATAGTTCATCCGGTTGACAGGCAACATAGTACCAGCTGCGTTTCACCAAGAGAACGTGTCCCTCTGTCATAGTCTCTTTTATCATCATGCAAATGAACGAAGCGCGCAGGTTAAGGCGCTACCTTTTAGCGCAACAAGAGGTGAACATACTCGTTACGGCTGGTAAACATTTAGTAAAGGAACCGTGTTGCAATCGAATGCGTTGAATTTGCCGTTTTTCTTTTTAAAGTGCAGAGAAGCGATTAAAATTCTGTTAGGCAAAATCTACGTGGGTTTTATTCGTCCGGATAGGATAAATCCGCTCCTAATGTTCATTACCATTAAACTGAGGTTAATCAAGCCAAGGACAGATTCTATTGTCTGCAAAGCAACAAAGACCCGATCAATGGAATAATGATGTACTCGGTAATAAAGAAGTGAAGCGAGAGCTATTAATAGTAAACCATTTATTAAAATGATTTTCATTCTAAACTTTTTCTTCAACACCACTAGATTTTTTGAACTTCCTGAAAGCTTGTCTCCGGATATCCCTAACATAGGCATAGCAACACACAGTACGGGAAGGGAGAACAGGATAGCCGTCTTCACACTTCTAATGATTTGCTCGTCTCCGTTAATTTCCGCGACAAGCGATGATACTGAAAAGCAAAGGATGGTAATGAAACCAATTATCGATGCTATCACGTGCATTCTTACTAGGTTCTTTCGTTTCATAAAACAGTTTTTATTTTTTTGATCATCTGTAGTCGTAATAATGGACCGGAAAAATTAATTATGTGAGAAGACTATACTAAGATTACTCGGGTTGATCGCAAGTAATACGTCCGCATTGAACCTCCCTCCTCTTCCATGATTGAAGTACAAGAGAATAAATAGCACCAACGAAAGGACCTCAAGGAGAATCATCGTCGTCCCTAAGTTCCGGCTGTTGTTACTAAACCAAGTGATAAACTCTATTGAATCAATGTTTTTCCAGAAAGGAAGAAGGACAATTAAAATGATCAGGCATCCGCCAGAGAATGCAGCCTGAGTAGCCAAAGCACATCCAAAAAGTATGGTTGATTTTTGATTTTTCATTTACGTAGAATTAGTTGCTCTGCAAATGAACAAAGAGCATTTTAAATAGAATTGTAAAAAACGGAATGATGAATATTGCGGACCAGTTTGGCCCATCTTTTTCCGAGAATGATCTTACCAGGAATTCCGGGAATTACTTGACCACACCTGAAAGCCTTCGGATTTGATTATCGACAAGCGTTGGTTTATGCTGAAAAAGTAAACCACTAGGCGCTCCCTTGTCACAATCATTAAGCATACATCAGATCAAAAGAATGCTTGAGTCTTGAAATGAAGGTCATAGCATTCGCCCGACAGAGCGATTGAGAATGCAAAAGTCGTGTTGCACATTAGTGTATCCGTTCTCACATCTACGAGGATTCGCAGTGATAGCATTGCAGTTTTTAAAATTGTAAAAAACGAAAATTCGGCATTTCTTTTTTTAGCTGCTTTGGTCCCTTGCCTGTAATGTTCTTTACCTCGTGGATAAAATGCGCCTGATCGAAATATTTATTGTCGTGAGCGATGCTGGATAGAGAACTGTCGGTATGCTGCATTTGCCATGCCACCTGTTTTAACTTCACTAATCGAACATACTCTTTGGGTTAGCACCCAACATGATTGTCAAAGTGTAATCTTAGAGTTTTGTCGGAAATATTTA
>CBQWHS010000248.1:0-6262 GCA_967728665.1 uncultured Chryseosolibacter sp.
TTTATGCTGATTACAAATACGGTTCCTTTAAAAAAGTCAGTCCAACGTTCTCTCTCGAGGAATTAAAACTCATTGTTGAGACTGCAAAAAGTTCCGGACATCCGGTAGTGGCTCACGCGTCTACAGAAGAAGGAATGAAAAGAGCTGTGCTTGCGGGAGTAGAAACTATCGAGCATGGAGATAACGGTACGATCGAGATTTTTAAGTTGATGAAAGAACATGGAGTCGCGCTTTGCCCCACACTTTCTGCTGGTGATGCAGTAGCCCAATATAGTGGATGGAAAAAAGCATCAGAACCGGAACCGGATAAAATCAAAGCGAAACGGATTTCTTTCAAAGAAGCACTAAGATCAGGAGTAACTATCTGTGCAGGCGGAGATGTGGGGGTATTTGCGCATGGCGATAATGTGCGTGAACTTGAAATGATGGTGAACTATGGTATGACGCCAGAGGCCGTTTTAAAATCTGTAACGAGCGTTAATGCCAAAATCTTTCATCTTGACAATGTCATTGGTAAAATAGCTGAGGGCATGTTAGCAGATTTGATCGTTGTGGAAGGAAATCCTGCGAAAGAAATTTCTGATTTGCGAAAAATCAAGCTGGTTATGAAAGACGGAATTATTTATCGCAGAGATTAATAAGAACAAATAAGGACCTGCAACGCAAAGTATTTACAACCACTTTTTGCGTTTAAAGAACCACAGGAAAGCCAAAGACGAAAAGATCATTAATGCTATCGCGAATGGATAACCTGCAACCCATTTCAGTTCAGGAATGTGCATGAAATTCATTCCATAAATACTGGCAATCAATGTTGGCGGCATGAAGACAACCGTCACGACCGTAAAAATTTTAATTACCTGGTTTTGTTCGATGTTCACCAAACCGAGAAAAGTATTTTGCATATACTCGAGTCGCTCCGAACTAAATTGGGAGTGTTGAAGCAATGACGCAATATCGCGGATAACAATTGTCAGCCGTTCACTTTCAATTTTGTTGAATTCCGGAATGCGAATTAACGAGCTTACCACGCGCTGTTTTTCCGTAATGGTCTCGTGAAGCAGCATTATGTTTTCCTGAAGTCGGGCAATGCCGAGAAGCAAGTCCTGTGCAAGGGATTTTTGAGACAAAAGTTCTTTGCTTACAAGATTCAGCTTCCTGTTGATTCCCTCAATCAAGTCAGCATCTCCGTCAATCCTTGTTTCCAGTATGGTCAGAAAAATGTCGAGGCCGTGCTCTTTTGTTTCAGAGTTCATGGACTTCAATCTTCTAACGGCTTCAGCAAAAGTCTTTTGATCGCCATGACGATACGTGAACAAAATATTTCCCTTGAGGATGAACGTTGCGTTTTGAACAATCAGCTCTGCTTCATTGGAAACAAAGCCAAGGTTAATCTCGATAGTCTCTTCCGTTTCGAGAAAACGCGAACTGCTCTCGATTTCCTGCAATTCTTGGGACGTAAAAAATTCAATCTTGTAATGTGTCTCTACAAACTGACGCTCTTGTTGTGACGGTGATTGCAGGTCGATCCAGATAATGTTTGCATAACCGAGCACATCTTCCAGCGGAGGATTTTTATGTTGTTCGATTTTTCCTTTTGATATCGTATAGACCCTGATCATGCTTCCATTCGCCTCGCAATTTATTATCAAAATTTAAATAACAGATACCTTTTGCCGGACCTGACAACCTTTGGCGACAAATATGAGCGACAAACTTGTGCCATGGCCTAAAGAATACTAATTTGTTAGACTAAATCTGAAGTGACACATGAAACTGACGCGCAAACAAGCTCTCAAAACTATGGCTGCAGGAGCTATAGGATCCATGTCTTTACCTGCATTTTCTAAATCGTTGGAAAATCTAACCATCAACCCTGTGAAAGGAAACATCAATCACTCTGTCTGCCAATGGTGTTATCGCGACATTCCGCTGGAGGAACTTGCTAAGGCATCGAAAGAAATGGGCCTGAGTTCTGTAGAATTATTAGGCGCTGATAAGTGGCCTGTGGTCGCGAAATATGGACTTACATGTGCTATGGGATACGCAACTTCCATCGGTTTGAACCAGGGATTTAATGATCCAACACTGCATGAGCAGTTGCTGAAAGATTTTTCAGTTGCAATTCCAAAGGCGGCCGAAGCCGGTTTGAAAAATCTGATTTGCTTTTCGGGAAACAGAAATGGATTGAGTGATGAGAAGGGAATTGAAAATTGTGCAAAAGGACTTGAACCAGTTGTAAAGCTCGCTGCGAAATATAATATCACAGTTGCAATGGAGCTTCTCAACAGCAAAGTCAACCATAAAGACTATCAATGCGACCATACAGAGTGGGGCGTGAAGCTTTGTGAAAAACTTGGTTCGCCAAATTTCAAACTGTTGTATGATATCTATCACATGCAGATAATGGAGGGAGACGTAATCGCCACGATCCAAAAGCATAATAAATACATCGCGCATTATCACACCGGTGGCGTTCCGGGCAGACATGAGATTGACGAATCTCAGGAGTTATATTATCCTGCCATTATGAAAGCGATTGTCGAAACAGGATTCAAAGGCCACGTTGCGCAGGAATTTATCCCGGCAAAACCAGATCCACTGGCAAGTCTGAATGCTGCTGTGAAACTTTGCGATGTTTGATTTAGTCGTTGACTATATCGTTTAGAGTGAAGTGTTTAATTTAATTCGTCCATCATCAGCACGAAGGCGGATTTTTGCTTTGCCTGAAGAAAGTGAAACATTTGTACGGGTTTCACTTTCTTCATTGATCTTAAAATTTCCATTCGTGGAAACAGAAGCGTCATCATGACGAATATCAAATTCACCTCCACCACCTGTTACGGTTAAAGAAATCAATCCGTCTTCACCATCGAAATTATAAGAGCCGTTATCAGCAAGTGACGTTTCAATTATCAGGTCTCCATCATCTACATCGGCTTCTATCGAAGTAAATTGTCCCTTGTACACAGTGACATTAGCGTCATCCGCCGATACGTTCAGACTACCTTGTCCCCGGTCCATTCTTAAATCGCCATCATCCATCCGAAAAGAAAACTGTTTGCCTTTGCAATCTGATAGCTCGGCGTCGGCATCATCAAGTGTAAGTGAAATAGAACCGTTAATATTTTTAATGTAATAATCACCGTCATCGCCACGCACCGTTAAGCTTGCTCCCTCAGGTGCTTCAATTTCAACTTTATATTCCTCATGCCAATAGGTGACAACACCGCTGTTTATGCTTCGTTTGTTTTCTTTAATTATCAGATTTCCATTCTCTGATGCCACCGTGATACTAAACTCATTGACAGAAGAGCTGAACAAACCTTTTGTCGTTACCTTTCTGTCAATCTTCACATGCGCTTCCAGCGAAGTGGTTCCCCCGATTGCCACCTTCGCATCGCTTACGCGGAGATCGATGATTCCAGTACTGTTCATCTTGTAATTTTTGTTGAGATGATATTCACCGTCTTGACCGAACACTACGATCACGGTTAATGTGAGTGCAAGAAGGATTACGTTTTTCATGGGAACAGGCGTTTGTCGGTAAGACGCTAAAACCTTCATTCAGGTTGCCTGGAAAAAAGAATCCCCAGCGATGGCCGGGGATTTCTTTTGAATTAAACCTGTAAAAACTAAACAATTAATTATCAGAATCTGCTGTATCAGCTTTCCTGAGCTCCTCATCAATTATCTTTTCAATCACTTCACGTTGACGTTCGCTTACTTTCTCGTCAGTCTTCGCCTGCTTTTTCATATATCGAAACATTGCGTTCTTCTTTATTTCATAAGCGATAAATACTGTGTATTTATTGCTCTTTTTGTTGAAATATTTTTTTTCGTCCATTTTCCGCAAATCAGCAAGATTGGTGTTCATCACCTGGCGAACAAGACTTTGAAATTTATCAGCGACATCAGCAGCATCTGTATTTTCAGTTTGCCCAAGATATTGATCCGCAACCTGCTTCATTGTTGTATTCACCTGTCCGGCCAGTTGAGCTTTGGCGTCAATGTCAGCTTTGCCACGAGCGATATTATCTTCAGTGCTTTCCCCTTTCCCTGAACTTCTAAAGAATCTGTTATTTGATTCATACGCATTGCCTGTGAAAGGTTCTTTTACCCGGCTTCCAAATTGGCTCGATGAACATGCCGCAAGAATCAATAACGCAGCGATAACCTTTATTCCGGATTTCATAAGGAGTTTAATTGCTTATAAGCACGAAAAATTGTGCCAAATATCAATGACAAAAACCAATCACTTGCCATCGAAAAGCCCACATCCAACGAAGCGTAAACTTTTCTATTTCCGCTTTTTCCATAATTGTTTGCAAATCCGTTCGTGAAAAGGCCCTCATTACAGAAAGCGGAGCATCATGTTGAACCATTTCGCTCTTCGACATTGCTTTGGTGAGTCCTTTAATGGAATAATACGCGAACCAATGGCGATGGATGTCATTAATCACAAATCCCAGAGAAGCCTGGACTTTTATCTGCCTGAAGAAATAGGCGAGTTGCTCATTTGAAAAATGATGGAAGAACAAAGTGCCAAGAATAATATCAAACTTCTCACTGGCAAATTGATCTGAAAAAATATCGATTGCCCTAAATTGAATATTCCATTCTTCGGGCGTATGTCTGGCTGCATATTCGGCGATAAAAGGATTTGCATCGTATCCAATCAACTCCACTTCAATGCGCTTTCGCTTTGCCCAACGATAAATCAATCGCAGCATCTCTCCACTGCCGCAGCCGAGGTCGGCAATCCGAACGCGCCGGGAATCTCCTGGAATAAGTTTGTCAAGAGCGTTTATCGTTACATAATTTCCACCAAGAAGTTTATTAATCGTTTCTAGCTCACGCAACGTTTGATTCACGACTTCGCCTTCGCACGCGAGATCATCCATTATCTCAATATCAGAAGATCGTATTGAAAAATCAGGCATGGTGCAATTCTTCAATGGTCAACACCATGCTCTCAAGTGTGAGACCAGGACCAAATGCGAAACTCAAAATATGATCGCCCGCGGTAGTATTTCCTTTCTCGATTAAGTCTTTTAATACAAAGAGTACTGTTGAAGATGACATGTTGCCGAACTGGCGAAGAACTTCATAGGCATGTTGATTTTGTGCCGGGGTTATGCCAAGCTCTTGCTCAATTGCTTCCAGGATTTTCTTTCCTCCCGGGTGAATGGCGAAATGTTTTATGTCGGAGATGTTTTTAGATATTTTTAGAAGAAGAGAATTTGTGAGTTCCGCAATTCCCGACCGAATAACCTGCGGAATGTAGGACGATAATTTCATTTCAAATCCAAGATCACCGATCGTCCAGGCCATTTCATTCTCACCACTTTTTGATAAGTCACTGTGAAAATTTTCAATCTTCAGTTTGAATGAACTTTGCGTTTCTGTTTCAACCAACACTGCTGCCGCGCCATCACCGAAGAGTGCGTTCGCCAGCACGTTGTCTTCCGTGCCTTGCGGCTGAAAATGAAGGCTGCACAATTCCGTGCAAACGATAAGAACTTTTGATTGAGGCTCGCCCTTGCAAGTCACATCTGCAATTTTCAAGGCATTGAAGGCTGCGTAGCATCCCATGAAATTGATCGCCGTGCGTTGAACCGTTGTGTTCAGATCAAGTTGCTTGACTAAGTTGATATCCAAACCGGGCGCATATAATCCAGTGCAGCTCACCACAATCAGATGTGTTATCGATTTGAAGTCAAATTGAGGATATTGCGATTTTAAATTAATCGCTGCAGCCGTGCTAATGTGAATTGCTTCCTTCCGGAATAAGTTGATTCTATCTTTTGTGGATGGAAAAATGTCAGCATCGGCTACTTTCGAAAAAAAAGAAAAATTTGAAGTCTTGCCGTAGTCCTCTATGACAGAATAACGTTGCTCGATTCCACTCGCGTTAAAAATCGCTTTTAATTTCCGCCTTTCAACCTCGTCAAGTCGCATGGTCTTCAACATGAAGTCTGCAATTGTTTTTTGACTAAACCGATGTCTAGGATTTGCTGTTCCGATGGCGGTGATGTAACTCATGCTTCCAATAATAGTGCAAAAAGTTATAATTTGTTTCAAATCCCATTTTTATGTTCAAACGTGCTTCGTGGCTGCACCTCAGGATCCCATTTTCGTACTTCTTACTCCCGATTTTTCTATTTTCATTATCCGTGTCACCCAACCTTCACGGGGGCAGAATTTTTTGGGTCTTCTTCATTCTTCACTTTCTTCTCTATCCGGCCAGCAATGCATACAA
>CBQWHS010000249.1:0-6253 GCA_967728665.1 uncultured Chryseosolibacter sp.
AGCTTTTTTCCAAAGTAATTTCAGTGCTTCATCTCCGCCAATTCTTCCCATGATTTGAACCACACGAAGCATGACCAGATCAGTCTGTCCTGATTTGTGAAACGCAGCTTCCAATGTTGCCAGTACGGGTTCTCCGGCTTCGACCAGTGAAGATCCTGCATGGTGACCAAACGAAGGAGAGGAAAGCATTTCAATAAGAATCGGCCAGGTCTCCGGGCGCTTGGTTTTTCTTGCAGTGATTAAAGCTTCAAATCGAACTTTAGGATCTACATCGCGAAGCAATTCAAGCAAAATAAAGATCGTTCTTGCGCTCACCATCTTCCGCAATAATTTTGCTGCGAGAAGTCTGTCGTTCTGCTTAATTGACTTACTCAACTTCATGAGATTGTCTACAGAAATAGAGAGCAGGTCACTGTCTTCGGCTGCGCCCAACGCTTGCTGTGCCAGTGATTTTATGTTCGATTTTGTTCCGTCTTTCTCAATTCCCAACTCATTGATCTTTTCTTCCGCGAACGACCTGAGCTTTTTGTTGTCACTCTCCGTCATCATGAAGATTGCGTTCTCAAAAAGTGCCGGCTCAAGTTTTTCCATGAGTTTAAGACCATAGATCACTTTTTCTTCAACAGTGCTTCCGATTTCTTTTTCGAGTACGCTGTTGACTGTAAATTCCTTAACAACATTGACGTTGCCCTTCTCTTTATTTTTTACCAGCGTTTGCTGCAACGTAGCACGATAGTTTTTGTGCATGCTGTTTGTTGAAATAAACCAAAGGATCAGGAATGGGATGGTGAAGGCTGAAATATAAATCAGGTCAAAGAATTCAATACGAGATATGATGATGATCAGCCCTGATGAAACCACGGTTGCAAACGCAGTACCGATACCTTCGATTTTTGTTTGTACGTCGATGCGAATATCACTTTGGATCGGCAGCAAATACAGTTTAAAGGTCGGGCTATCCAGCGCTTCTTTCAACGATCGGATAAAGAGCTTACTAAGCGCAATCCCCATGAAGAAGAAAAGGAATGTCGGGCTGATTTTAGTGTATCCAAACCCAAGTCCAAGTCCAAGCGTGGCAACTGTCAATAATATTAACAACGCTGGGTTGATAAGAAGCGACACGCGCATTCCGTATTCCGAATTGATTTTATCAGTTCCAAAGACGTCAACCAAAAAGCTGAAGATCACGATTGTTGCTTCGAATAAGGAAATGAAGTTCGCCAGCGATTTCGCGTCCATGTATTGTGTGGCCACGTTCAGGAATGAGAAGTCCACGAAGTTAATCGCAACCATGGACGTGATGACGAACACGGACATGTAGAGGATATAGCGATTCCGCACAAAATCCAGTACGCTCAATTTCTTAAATGCCTTTCGTTCTTGTGAGAACGAGAATGTCTTATTGATGTGGCTAAATGTCAGGATGATAAACATCACAAAGAAGACGGCGATACTAACCAAGCCAATGGGATAGAGCGCATACTCCGGATTTGCTGCCATTGAAGGAAATGACGCAGCAATGAAAGTCAGCAAGAAAGGGATGGAAAAGAAGGAGATAAAGGTCGCAAGCATTGCACCGATATCCACAGTACCAACCAATCGTTTTGCCTGCTTAAGGTTGAACAAGCGTCCAAAGGATCCCCAAAACACAAGCGAGATCAAGAATGTAAAAGGAAGTACTTGCGTAAAGCTGAATTCGATCTGATCGTTATGGTCAGCAAAATATGCATCTCCAAACTCAATAAACGCCGTGGTTCCCGTGATGTATAATAGGCAGATCGTTGCTAAAAGAGGGAATGGAATTCTATTCTGGAGGAAGTTGTAGGCAACTGTAGCGATCAACGCATAAATGCCTGATTTAAAAAGCGCTACGGGCAGGTCTTTGGCTTCGCTGAAACCGCTGGAAAGGTAAATAGACTGGGCCGCCACAGACACTGTTGCCAGGAACAAACCCATGAAAATACCCATGATAAACAGCAGGCCCACACGTCCTGCTTCATCTGGCTCTACGTCCAGAAACTTTAACAGTCTATCCTTCATATATTTCGCCTAAGTATCCTAAAATTCGATATAACAGGGTTAATTTCCTACGGTTGGGGAGACGAAACAGGTAAACAAAACGTTAACTTCGTGTCCTACAGTGAAAAAAGTTTAAAAAAACTCCGACAATACCCTTCAAAACCTGCCAAAACAGCCGCTTCATCTGTAAGTTTCCCATGAAAATCGTTGAATAACGGCAGTATATTCTTTGTACTTTTGATTACAATTCAAAAGATGTCTTATGAGTACAAAGGCTACTAATCTGATTATCATTTTTTTATCTGTCGCTAGTTTAAGTTTTGCTCAAGGAAATAAGAAGGCTTTAAGCGAGGCGGAAAGGTTTTTTGGCATAAAAAGCTACGAGCAAGCGCAACCATTATTTGAGGAAGCCATAAAATCCGGCGAAAAAGACCCCTTAGTTCACTACAAACTGGGTTTATGCTACCAGAAGTCGGCTAACTTGTCAGATCAAATCAAGGCGATTCCATACTGGGAGTATGCCCTGGAAAAGGGTTCTAACCTGCCGAGTACACTTCAATATGATCTTGGTGAACTGTATCTAAAAGATGAGAACCTCCAAAAGGCCTTAACGACCTTCAACTTATACAAAGAAAAAAATAAGGCAGACAAAGTTGCCAGCGCAAAAGCAGACAAGGCTCTGGATGTGGTCCATACCGCTACCGCAATGATGTCTGTTCCTATAAACATCAAAGTCAGCAATTTTGGCTCGATCATTAACACCAATTTCACCGAATACAATCCAGTAGTGTCTGCCGATGAAAGCGTGATGGCGTTTACCGCCCTTCGGCCTAATACCGGAAAGACGAGGTCAGGGGATAAATTCATTGAGGAGGTGTATATTTCTTACAATCAGGCGGGAGCCTGGTCAGAACCGAAAGTTGTGCCCGTGGCATCTGAATACAACGTGGGTACCGCTGGAATATCGCCTGATGGACAAAAGATGCTGATATTCATGGGGGCTGTTACTGACCCCGGAAGTTTGTTCATGATCACAAGGGCCGGAGATACATGGTCGAAACCGAGTTTAATTAACCCCGTGATCAATTCACCCAAGTTTATTGAATCCACCGCAAGCATTACGCCCGATGGCAAAACGATTTATTTCGCCAGTGATAGAACGGGTGGTTTCGGTGGGCTTGATATCTGGAAGACGCAAATGCTGGCAAATGGATCGTGGAGTGCACCTGTAAATCTTGGACCCGAGGTCAACAGCAAGGCCAACGAAGATGCGCCATTTATTCATCCGGATCAGAAAACATTATTCTTCACATCCGATGGACACAAGAACATGGGTGGTCGTGATGTGTTCATTTCGCGACTTATCAATAACAAATGGAAGTCACCTGAAAACATGGGTTATCCGGTGAACACAACGGCGAACGACAACTACTTTACGCTGATTGCAGACGGCACCCGGGCGTATTTTTCTTCGGATCGAAAAGGAGGTCTTGGTGGTCAGGATATTTACTATCTCGACATGCCGGCAGAGTCGTCAAACATTCCGTTGACCATGATCAAGGGAAAAATTCTCAATGCCGAAACAGGCAAGCCAATGCCCACGAAGATTTATTTGATCGACAATCAAACCAATAAAAAGCTCGATTTTGTTTACGATCCGAACCCTGTTACGGGCGACTATCTTGTCATTCTTCCGCCAGCGAAAAATTATGATATGGTCATTGAGTCGGAGGGCTTCCTTCCTTATACATTAAACATCAATGTACCGAACCAGGATTATTTCTATGAGCTATACCAGTTGATCAATTTGAAAACGATCAAACAGTTTGACGTAGTTGTTGGCCAGGAAGTACAAGTGAAGAACGCATTTTATGATACGGATCAGGATGTGAAGGCGGACTTGCGCAAGACGCACGAAGCGAAGCTGGTGCAAAGTGGAAATGTTGACGTGTATGATATGATGTTGGACTTGATTGCGTCAGGTGATAAGGAAGGTATCGAATACCTGGTGGGATTGATTGAACATACGGATGCAATTGAAGGTGTGGAGTTTGATGAAAAGAAAAACTCGAAGATCGAAGTGGCCAGCCGCACGTATTACTACGATGAAAGCGATGAGAGCAAATTCGAGCAGAAAAATGTGGGAGGTAAAACGATCTTTTCATTACCGACGATGATCGTGGCTGAAGAAGCAAAACGACAGAAAGAAGAAAAGAAGACTTCTTCCGGTTTTGATAAAGCAGTGCTGAGTAAGATTTCAAAGATTTATTTTGATGCTGGCAAGAGCGATTTGAAGGCCCAATACAATGCCGAGTTGGATAACATGCTTGCTGTCTTGAACAAGTATCCCGATCTAGGTATTGAGATCTCCGGCTTCGCGTCGGCGGAAGGAACAGAAGAGATGAACCGTGAATTATCAAATAAGCGCGCCACCACCGTTCTTGACTATGTAAATCACAAGGGCATAGTGAGAAGAAGAATTGTGGCCAAGGGATACGGTGCAGCGAAGGATCAGATATCGACAAAGGAAGAAGGAAGAAGGGTGGAAGTGAAGATTGTTGATTTGAATGCGTTGGTGAAGTAAGTTTCTGGTTTCGAGTTAGTTGTTTCGGGTTTGTAGTTTGGGTTCTGTGTTTAAAGTTTTGGGTTTATAGTTTTGGGTCTAAAGTTTCGGGTTTAAAGTTACTCCAATCGAGCCGTCATTCCGCGCTTTCGCAATGATTACGAAGTGCTAGCATCTGTTGAGCGGAATCCCGTTGATGGCAAATTGCTATTGCTTGATAGCCATAGGTATTGAAGTCCAAGCGTAAGGCAACGGGATTCCGCTCGTGAGCTAGCGGATTTTCATAGACAGTTACGAAGGCGCGGAATGACGGTTTAAATTTTGTGTGTAGTCGCAGAAGGTATTATAAGGAAACACTGTATAACTATTTTAGTAAACCTTCCAAAAACTGTATAGTTATTTTAGTAAAGGACAAAGCAGACTGTAGCAGAGAACAAGCAGGGAAGAAGCAGGGAAGAAGCAGAGAACAAGCAGAGAACAAGCAGGGAACAAGCAGGCAAGACGCAGAAACACTCAGCGCGACAGCGGCAGGTTCGTAGTAATGCAAATTTAACCTAGACTAAGTATCTGGCTATTAAAGGGTCGAGTTCAATCTAACGGTGCAGCTTAACTAGGCAACAGCAATGAACTATCTCCAAAACTTAAGAAGCGGTATTCATTTTCAAGCGCTTCTTTATAGACTTTCTTCCAATCGTGTCCGATAAAGGAAGCGACCAGGAGAATAAGGGTGGAGCCCGGCTGATGAAAGTTTGTGATCAATCCCTTACACACTCGGAATTTGTATCCGGGCTTAATAAAAATAGCAGTCTCTCCAATAAGCTGATCAACGCCCCGCAGGTCCATTAATGCAATAATAGATTTGATTGCGTCGATCAATAATGGATGTGTCGCATAGTTGAGATAGGGATCGTTCTGTTCGATTGCAAAATTGCTTGTTGGATCGGACAATAATTTCACACCAAACCAGTATAAAGATTCGAGCGTTCGCATGGAAGTGGTTCCGACAGCGACAATACAATTGTTGTTGATAATGTTTTCAAGGTTCGCTCTTGTGACGACAATTTGCTCAGCGTGCATAACATGGTCATTTGCATCTTGCGTCTTAATCGGTTGAAAAGTTCCAGCGCTCACGTGAAGGGTGAGAAAGTCATGGTGAATATTTGCATCGGCTAAATTTTTAAACGTTGCCTCCGTGAAATGAAGACCCGCTGTTGGAGCCGCGACCGCTCCCTCATGGTGGGAGTAGACAGTTTGATAGCGAACTTTATCAGCGTCTTCAGCATTCCGATGCAAGTATGGAGGAAGGGGCACTTGCCCAGACTCATTTATAATCTCAGCAAAAGTTTTATTTCCTTCCCAACTAAACTCGACCGATCCTTCATTCCGGTCGATAAGTTTTGCGTTGAGCGTTGAGTCATTCAAAGGCTTTGACAGTGAAGTAAATTCCTTCCAGCGTTTAACGTTTCCGATCGAGCACTTCCAAACACATTTGTTTTCGGTACTCATTGTTACAGAAATAATCGGGCTCGGTTCGATCGGCGATAAAAGAAAGACTTCAATGATGGCACCTGTGTCTTTGCGAAACAGCATTCTCGCGGGGATAACTTTTGTATCGTTGAAAAAAAGGAACGACCCTTTCGGTAAAAAGTCCGTCAGCTGATAAAATCGCTG
>CBQWHS010000250.1:0-6249 GCA_967728665.1 uncultured Chryseosolibacter sp.
CTGCTAATGGCGGGAGGGAATAAGGCGGATCACAACAATTTGTTAATGGAACACTACAGCTCAAAGGAGGAGTTGCTAACCTGGTCTGTTATATTGGCCAGTTTGAACGTGTTCTTTCTTTTTGAATTGCCCGCGTGTCTTTATTCCTCTTGGATTTCTTGCGCCCTGCTTTTTTCGTTGATGTGCGTACGCCATAGGCGGCTTGCGCAGAGCTTGTGTTCGCGGGACTCCGGAAAAAGCTTGAACAACCGCCGGCAATGAACGCCAGAAGAATAATAAAAATGCTGCCTTTCATGGGTAAGGAGTTTTTGGATAACATTAAAAAAATGTGCCGCGCGGTTCCTTTATAGCCTTTTCACTACGTACCTTTAAAAACGTTAGTTCTTAAAGTTTCTTACTTCATCGATTCGCTTTTTTATTCTCTCATTGATGTCAACGTTCGGATCGATAAACGTAAAGATGGTTGTTCCATATTCGCGGGCATAGACGTTTGTAACGGAGCCTGCCACGAAAGATCTGTTAAAATATCGGCCCGTTTCTCTAAGCTCTTCGTTTGTTGCTGAATATTCTTTCACCCGAATCACATTTTTGTATTTTGTCTCTACGTCAATCCACTCGACATAATCAGCGTTGAATGAGACGGCTTTTACCCCACGCTTTGAATAATAATTGATGGCTCCCGCTTGTCCATAATTATCACAAAGAACAAGTGTGTTCTGCGGATTTGGGATCGTAGCGTAAATGCTATCAACCTTGCAGGCCAATTCTTCCCATCCCAGCATGTCTGCAAAGTCCTGAGGTAACTGATGGTCCTTGCCATCTTCCCAGCGAAGCAAGCCCAGCGCTTTAAATTTTTCCTGGTGTTGCATCACATATTCCGGACTCTTTGGAAATGCTACATTATACATGGGAATAAAAAGCAATATGGGAATGATGATAGTGACTGGCTGCAAGTAACGCTTCCAACCCGTTTGCAAAAGTGTTGAAAGATATACAGAACCGAAAGCCAGATAGATGGGATAAATACCAATGGCGTAATAATCCTTAGCCTTAAACAAGATGAATACAACCAATGTCAAAATCAATGACCAAAAGAAAACCCGGTATTGGACGAAAGGTTTATAAAGTAGCAACGCATACAATGCGGAAATGATAACGAATAAAGATCCAATAAAAAATATTAACTGCGTCTTCAGGAAGTCCCAGCGGTTCACGTTCACAAGTTGTGTATCGGCCAATTGTTTCATGTGATGAAAGACAGGAAAATCATGTTGATATTGCCATACAAGATTCAGCAGCACGAGCAGGAGCCCAATCAGCATAGCGATAACTAAGCGATTGTTTAATAACAGAACTCTTTCCCGTGTGAGCAGTAAGGCGGGAAAGAATCCGATCAATAAAAAGATAATATTGTATTTATTGAGGAAGGCGAGACCTAACACTACAGCGCCAATGAAGAGCCATTTCTGTTTTCCGGAGTCGATGTACTTTATCACCACGAAATAAAAAGATGTCCAGCAAAGGACGTCCAGTGAATTTGGCTGATAGAGTAGATTCAACCTAAGCAGCACCGAAAACAAAACACCGGTAGCACCCAAGATCAGTGCAAACAAATTTCCGTTCAGGTGCTCGATGGTTTTCCAGACGATCACAATTGTGAGCGCACCAAACAATGCAGGAAAAAACTTAACCCAAAATAAAGAATTGCCAAACAATTTTATTACGAATGAAATCCATGAATTAACCGGCGGAACGGAGAGGTAGCCCCAGGCTAAATGATTTCCCTGATCGAGGTGAAGATATTCATCCCGATGCAAATCATATTCGGGATTTAGCAACGCATATTGCAGACAGAATTTAAGAACAACGAAACCAATTAAGATGATTGTCTTTTTTTTGAACCGGTTGGATAGCATTCGCAGGCAGATGATGTACTGTTTAATAAATAAACATCCATCAAAAATAATCAATTGTAAGGATTCAATACACCTGGAGATAAACTACACGGCGGTTGTGCAAAGTAAAATATATTCTAATAGGAGGTAGGAGTGGACACAGAAAATCGCATCCTATTTTCTTCAAGGTCTCTTCTGCAGCTTACTGTTCTTCACTCCATAGCTGAAATAAATAAAAACGCCGATGATTAGCCAGATGATCAATCGTAACCAATTTGCAGGGCCGAGTGTGTACATCAATCCAGTACAAACAAGAATCCCCAGAGCAGGAATCACAGGTACCCACGGTGTACGAAATGGTCTTGGAATGGAAGGATTAGTTTTACGCAAAATAATTATTCCAAAACAAACAAGTACAAACGCAAATAGCGTCCCGATCACGGTCATGTCGGATATGATGGAAGCGGGAACAAATGCAGCGATGAGTCCAACGAAAATAAAAAACAACAGGTTTGATTTCCAGGGAGTCTTAAACTTAGGATGAAGCTGCGAAAACACCTGCGGTACCAGTCCATCTTTTGACATGGAAAAAAAAACGCGGGATTGTCCCATAAGCATGACCAGAATCACCGAAGAAAATCCGGCGAGAATGGCAACCGTCACAAGCGTTGAGAGCCATCCGTAACCTTTCATATAGGTATCGATAACGTAGGTAATGGAAGCCTCCTGTCCAACGGTTCTGAACTCTTTGTAGTTCGCGACACCGGCAAGCACATGGGCGAAAAGAATATACAAAACCACGCAGATCAAAAGCGATAGCAAAATTCCTTTCGGCATATCGCGCTGAGGATTTTTTGCTTCCTGGGCAGCGGTGGATACAGCATCAAAACCAATAAAGGCAAAGAACACCACGCCAGCTCCGGCAAAAATACCTGTCCAACCGAATTCACCGGGCACATCTGCCGTGCCAGGAGGTATGTACGGAACATAATTACTCGGATTAATATATGACCAGCCAAAGCCAATGAACAGCAGCACAATTCCAACTTTAATAATCACAATGATGCTATTTAGAAGGGATGATCCCTTCACACCTCTGATCAACACAAAGGACAGAAGCAGAATGATGAACATCGCTGGCAGATTCATAAAGCCCCGAACTCCGTCATTGGAGAATTGAAATGGCGAATGTGAAAACTGGTAGGGGATCTGAAAATGAAAAACATTGGCCAGCAGCTTGTTTAAATATTCAGACCACGATGTGGCTACCTTTGCGGAAGCAACGCCATACTCAAGCACAAGATCCCATCCGATAATCCACGCAATGAATTCGCCTAACGTTGCATAAGCGTAGGTATATGCGCTGCCTGCAATCGGGATCATGCTGGCAAACTCGGCATAACATAAACCGGCGAGTGCGCAGCCACTACCGGCTATAAGAAAACTAATGGATACTGCAGGACCGGTGTGGAATGCTATAGCTTCCGCTGTGCTGGTAAATAATCCGGCACCAATTATAGCGCCAATACCGAGAGCAATTAAGCCGATGGTACCGATGGTTCGCTTCAGGCCTTTGCCGTTGTCCGAAGCTTCTGTAATCAGTTGATTGATATTTTTTTTGAGCCAGATGTTAGCCATAGCAGTTGGACAATTTTATGTTATGCCCAAAAGTATCGGCTACCGGGAGGACGTTTCAACCTTGTCGTAAAGAATAGTAAAAAGTAATGTGATGAAAGGAAGTGTGATGGTGGTTACAGTTAATTACAAAATGCATTTGCAGCGAAGAATCGAACAAACTAATGCATTTGCCACTAAGACACTTTGCTTTACGACACACAGCTGTCACAAAGAAAATTTCTTAATGGCCATAATACATATTAACGCAAAGGGAAATTCAAAGAAGCCCAAAGACAATACAATTCAGTTTAACAGCGGGCGCACCGAGAAAACGAAGAGATTTGTGTTACCGCATTTGTTTGCCTTTCCTCAGTACCTCTGTGCCTTCTTCGTGTATCTCCGTGAAACCGTATTCAATACATGTTAATCACAAAGAGAATGCAAAGAAGCACGGAGAAGGTAAATGCGTTTTGAACGAACCGATTATTGAGGAAATGAAATACCAGTAACTTCTCCGGACACTTTTAGAAATTGCTCTTGCAACACCACATCATCTGCTTCAGGATTATGACGTCTTTCTTTTTTATGATGAAAATACCGACCGCTCACTTTAGCGTTGTCGTCATTACTCACAGCAAGCCACGTCTGCGTTTCGTATCCTTTTTCAAGATCGTCCGGTGCGCCACGCCCGCCCATCTTTGTGGGAACCCAACCGGGGTCCACTGCATTAGAATAAACATCGGGCCATTTACGCGCTATTGCCATAGACAGCATCAGTACATGCAGCTTTGAATCAGAATAAGTTATCCGACTAATATCCGTAGCGAAATTATCAAGCTTCGCGTGTCCCTGTAAGTGCATTCCAGAGCTCAGGTAAATCAAACGCCTGGGTTTTTGTATCAGGCACGTAAGAATATAAGGTGTTAGCGTATTGACTGAAAAAATTTGCTGTGAAGAAACCTGGTATACACCTGCGTTGTGGATTACGGCATCGAACGTTCCCAGTTTATTAACTTCATCAGCCAGCTTTTTAGTCTCCTCGATGTTTGACAGATCGCCGATTAAAACATTTTTCGCACCCGGCACTTTTCTTTTAGCTTCGCGTCCGCGTTCCGCATTGCGTGCGTGCAAGACAACGTGATGTCCGCGTTCTGCCAGTAACTTTGCGGAAAGTTGCCCGAGCCCATCAGCTGATCCTGTGATAAATATTTTTGCCATGTAATTAATCCCTCTATTTCTGCAATAACGCTATGCCGCAGTCATTAACTGTTAGTCTTCAAACTTTTTTAAGAAATTATTTTCGGTATTGCTCGTCAGTTTACTTTTTCCATCCATTCTACAACATTTCCATTTAGTTGCTCCTGTATTGAAGCTGATTAAACCTTCAGCGAGGCGCGAAAACCCCGGGCGGCATAGTAAGATTCCGCACCGTTATGATAAAGAAAGACGTGGCTGTACCGTCGATCACAAAAGAGTGCGCCTCCGAGTTTTCTAATTTCAGGAGGTGTTTGAATCCAACTCGATGTTTTTAAATCGAACTCTCCAAGTTTCTGCAACGCTCTATATTGTTCCTCCGTCAAAAGATCGATCCCCATATCGCTCGCCATCTGGATAGCACTATTTTCCGGTTTATTTTCTTTCCTTGATTCCAACGCTTCATGATCGTAACAAATACTTCGTCGATTCTTCGGACTTTCGGCTGAACAATCAACAAAAACGTATTCACCAGTTTTTTTATCATGACTAACAACATCAGGCTCACCACCGGTTCTTTCCATTTCACTAAGCGACCACAGCTTTTCTCCAGTCGAGTCAGAGTCTAGCGTTGCTTCTACTTTTGCCCATTCAACACCTTTATGGCGATTCATATTTTTTTCAAACCGGGTTCTTAAAACCAACAGTAGTTCTTTACGTTGTTCTGAAGACAACTTCTTTTTAGCGATCTTGATTTTGCTCATATATATATTATTATCTTATAGGTGTAGAATAATTGTCAAGCCTTGTAAACACAGTGAGTGTAAACAGGTGAAGAGAACATGCCTGTCATTTTTTTTCGGCAGCTGTGTTGATCATTTCTTCTAAGACTTTTATATCAATATCAACCAGCTTGTTGACGTACAAACATCCAACACCAGTTTTGTGTTTGCCTAACTTTTTGAGTGCAGACGCATGCTTCTGAATATCTAAGCCAAGATATAAAGAGAGGTTTGTCTTACGAGGAGAAAAACCCATTTTGAACCAATCAACTTCTCTATCTGTAGTCGGACTTTTGAATCTTTTATTTCCAAAACCAATTATTGAGCTTCCCCACATTTTAGGTTTTTCCTTTGTGGCCTTTTGCATCAACGTTAACAAGAGAAAACTGTCTTTGCGCTTTTCTTCGTCTTTAACAGTATTGATAAAGGCTTCAACACTTGATGTATTCTCTTGCGTTTTTATGATAGCTAATTTACCCATATGAATATATCAGGTTGTTTCTTTTTAGTCCTTGCAGTAGTAGAAAATTACAACATCTGTTTGTACTAATCATCTAATCCTTTCCCTTCAAGAATTTGTGGCGTGTATTTTTCAATCCTCGACTCACGGGTTTTCGATTGTTTGGCTGACGCAAAATAAAGCAGATATCCTCTTTGGCGCCCTGGTGTCAACGCATTAAATGCGGTCTTCAAAGCTGGCTTTTTGTCTAATTGTTTTTGAAATTCCTCAGGCATGGTGAATTCCGTAGTTTTCTTAAGGT
>CBQWHS010000251.1:0-6203 GCA_967728665.1 uncultured Chryseosolibacter sp.
AAGATGAAGAATGAATTTCAAAAACGTGAGGGCGATGCATTAACGTTCACACCGATTTTCATTGAAGCTGTAGTTAACGCAATTAAAGATTATCCGATGATCAACATACAGGTTGACGGTGATCGCATCATCAAGAAAAAAGATATTAACGTTGGAATGGCCGTGGCGCTGCCAAGCGGGAATCTCATCGTTCCTGTTATCAGAAATGCAGATCAATATAACATTGGAGGTTTAGCCAAGATGGTAAACGATCTGGCAAAACGCGCACGTGAAAATAAACTCAAGCCAGACGACCTTGCTGGTGGAACCTACACTGTATCCAACGTTGGATCGTTTGGCAACGTAATGGGAACTCCCATAATCATGCAGCCACAAGTTGCCATTCTTGCACTTGGGGCTGTGCAAAAGAAACCATCCGTCATTGAAACTCCCTACGGCGATGCCATTGCGATTCGTCACAAGATGTTCCTATCTCACTCTTACGACCATCGTGTTGTTGATGGCGCTTTAGGTGGAAGTTTCGTAAGGCGTGTCGCGGATTACCTGGAGAAATTCGACACCAATCGCGGCCTGTAAGATTTCGCTGTTTATTACACAAAAACACGAATAGAATTCCGCTTCTGGTTACGCTAACCGGATAGAATTCTATATGCGAAGTGCTTTATTCTTTTTATTTTTATCCATGGCTAAGGTCATTTCTTTTATCAGCAGAAAAGGCGGAACAGGTAAGACTACCAACGCCATTAATCTTGCAACATCACTTCATCATCTCGGCAAGAAAATTATTCTTGTTGAAACCGACACCAATTACACGCTGAACACGTTGCGAAAAATGGAGCTGTTTAAATCCGAAAATCAAAAAAACGGGTTTGAAATAATGGGCTCACAAGACAGTGATGTTGCTGGTGAACTGACTGAATTGAGAGACAGTAAAAAAACAGACTTTGTAGTTGTCGACAGCGCTGGTAAAACCACCGATGAAGGAATAAAAAAACTTTGTCTCGTCAGCGATATTGTAATTGTTCCCACCAGCTTGACACAAAATGATTTGCTTGTCACGTATCAGACTGTTACTGACCTGGCTCCAGCGCGGCAGCTGAATCCAAAATTGAAAATTCTCATTCTCCCAAACCGCATCCACAGCCAGACCAACTTATTTACGGTGAGAGAGAATTTGAAGAATCTGGATGCCATCATCCTACCGATCATAGTGCCTCAAAAAAATCTCTTTGTCAATTTTAGTACTGTAGATGCGGAGAAAGAATATCAACCGATTGCCCAGGAAATTCTAAAACATGTATCATGAGCAAGAAAAAGAACACGTTGAAAGACCTCGATGCATTTCTTAAACAACAAGCCGCGAGCCTTGTTTCACCTCCACGGATTACAACTGCTGTGGAAGATGTGACCACGTTGGAAATTGAGGAATTACCTGAAGGGGAAGAGCATGCACCCGTGACCGTTCAATCTATATTGGAGAGTATAAAAACGCTTTCAGGAAAAGAAGGGACGAGATTCAAGAGCCAACTTTATGATCTCATCCTAAAGTCTGTAGAATCCCAACACGTAATTTCACCTGAAGACAGAATGTTGATCAACACTGTCCTCTACATTAAGGGTGGCGACAACTGGAAAGAAAACATCCAGAAATACTGGCGAAGCAAAGCAGCCTAACTCTGTTATTCACTCAACCAAACATGGCAATTAAACCCGATTGCCAGTCTTCGTTTTTCGCTCCGGTTACGAGTAATTTTTTCCTAATATTGTCTCAAATTCATCATCATGAAATTCGGAACCAAAGCAGTACACGCAGGCGTTGAACCAGATCCTTCAACAGGCGCAATCATGACACCGATCTTCCAAACATCAACGTATGTGCAGGAAGCTCCGGCAAAACATAAAGGCTACGCTTACGCGCGAGGTGCAAATCCTACCAGAAACAGTCTTCAGAAAAGTCTCGCTGCCCTGGAGAATGGAAAATTCGCGATCTGCTTTAGTTCAGGTATGGGCGCAACGGACGCGGTCATCAAATTGCTCAACCCCGGTGACGAAGTAATTACCAGCAACGATTTGTACGGCGGATCATACCGGATGTTCAAACGGGTATTTGAAAAATACGGGATCAAATTTCATTTCATCGATCTCACCAAAACTTCAAATATTCAACCACTGATTAATGCCAAGACAAAATTATTCTGGCTTGAGACGCCAACGAATCCGTTGATGAACATTGTTGACATCAAAGCGTGTGTCGACATTGCGAAGAAACACAACATCTGGGTAGCGGTGGATAACACGTTTGCTTCACCTTATTTACAGAATCCCCTTGACCTCGGCGCAGACATCGTCATGCATTCGGTTACAAAATATCTTGGTGGCCACTCCGACGTTATTATGGGTGCATTAGTATTGAACGATGAAAAACTTCACCAGGAATTAGCTTTTATTCAAAATTCATGTGGCGCAGTGCCGGGACCACAAGATTCATTTCTCGTTATGCGAGGAATTAAAACGCTTCATTTGCGAATGGAACGCCACTGCCTCAATGGAAAAAAGGTTGCTGAGTTTTTGAAATCACATCCAAAAGTTGGCAAGGTCTATTGGCCAGGGTTTGCAGATCATCCGAATCATGAAATCGCGAAAAAACAAATGCGCGACTTCGGTGGAATGTTGTCATTCACACTGAAAGATGACAGCATGGAAAAAGCGACCAAAATGATGACGGGTGTTGAATTATTTTCACTCGCTGAATCATTGGGTGGCGTTGAATCTTTGATCAATCATCCCGCCTCGATGACTCACGCGAGCATTCCAAAAGAAGAACGGTTAAGAGGCGGCCTCGTGGATTCCCTTATCCGGCTTAGCATTGGAGTTGAAGATCATGAAGACCTTATCGCTGATCTGAGCCAAGCGCTCGATAAAATTTAAGACTTTGCTATTGCGTTCTGGTGATTTTTATGTCGTAGAATCCAGCGCGCAGAATGATCTTTCTTTTTCTTGAATGATTCATCGAGTACGCGGTTGTATTGTTTTGAATACTTCTTAATCTGATGTTCGTCACGAACAACCCGACTGTGGTCTTTTCTTAATTTCTTGGCAACTTCTGGTGATCGAGTACCTGTCGCACGGCCGGTTGCCATCAGGGTGTGATGCGAAATCCATTTTTGTTCTGCAGCGGGATAATCCTGGGCTTTTGCAAAAAAAGCAAGCAAGCATACTATATAGGTAAGTGTATTTTTCATATATCTTTTGTTATTAAAGAGATATACAAAAACTATGCGTACTGCTTTTGCTGGGGAAAACGAATAATAAACTCGCTTCCTTTTCCTTGCTCAGTGATAAGTTCGATTTTACCTTTAAGGCGATCTGCAAGGATTTTGACAATAGCCAACCCAAGACCATTGGATGTCTCACCACCAGTTGGTCTGGCGCTTAACTTTTTAAATTTTTGATATAGAGATTCCTGGTCGCGAGATGAAAAGCCAGGACCCTTATCTTTTACCGAAATCCAAAATTCATTTTCAGTTCGATCAGCTGCAATTTCCACCACGGAATTTCGCGGCGAGAATTTTATCGCATTTGATAAAAGATTATCGAAAATACGATCGAGATAATCGTGATCCGTAAAGACTTCTTCATTCTCCACCCGCGTGATATTCAGATGTATCTTTTTGGCATCGGCACGCGATGTGAATGTTTCCGTTTTCTTAAATAAGAAGTTGCTGATGTCGAAGGTTGAATAATTCGGCTCAACGTTTTCCTCCAGCATATGCACATCGAGCAAATCCGTAATCAAGTCTAATCCGGATCGGGTTGCATCTTTTACCATGTCGAGGTACGATTGGAAATTCTTGTTGGCAGATTTTTCGTCCATTTCCATCAACGTAACCAATCCTTCAATCCGATTTAGTGGCGATTTCAGGTCGTGCGCCACAATGCTCATCAACGTATCTTTTTCATGATTGAGATCCGACAACTGCTGGTTTCGCCGCGAGAGTTTTTCATTCTGTTTGATGATCTCTCCACGTTGTTTTTCTATCTCTTCATTCTGATGAAGGAGTTTTTCATTAATGGACTTGTTGTTCTTATTGAATCGCCATTGCAGAAAAACCACTGAGGACACAAAGACAACTACAACAATAAGAATGATATTCTCGAGACGCTGCTGTTGAATCACCGCCGAATTTTTGGCCTCATTCGCTTTCAATAATTCATTTTCCTGTTCTTTGCGCTGAATCTCAATTTCAAATTGCAGACGCTCTACCTGGCGGGCCACATCAAGATCTTTCAACGAATCTTTCAAGATGAGGTATTCATTGTGATTGGCAATACTTTCTTGCCGATTATTCATTTTGTCCGCCACTTTCCACAACAAGAAATAAGACATCATTTTTCCATTGAGGTCCAACATCTTATTCGAGAAGTCGAGTGCCATGTTGAAAAATCGCTTAGCAGCCACTAGATCATTTTTCTGAAGATAGATTTGGCCTAGCGTGTTATATGCCTGAGGCATCATACGTGTGTTGTGCTTCCTCACAATCACTTCGAGCCCTTCTTTGCACATAGCTTCTGCATCTTTCAGCAACCCTTTTGCCAGGTAATTCTCCGCCAGAAAAGTTTTAACTTCTGCGAGATTGATCTCATCGTTGATCACTCTCCCGACAGAGTCGGCTAGTTGAAAATATTTTATGGATTTATCGATATCATGTGACTCAAGATATTGCCTTCCCAAATACATCTGTGCAGACATGATGTCGCGCTGATTTCCAAGAGCAAGCCGGATATGATACGCATTCAAAAAATTATTTTCGGCTTTCGTATAATCACGCTGACTTTTGTATAAGCTGGCCAGACTTTGATAAGTATACGCAAGCCCGGAGGAATCATTCAAGGCAATAAATATTGAACGTGCTTTTACAAAATAGTCATATGAACGACCGAGTATTCCCTGGTCATAAAACAGCCTTCCTAGGTTGTTATTTGAATGTGCGATCTGCACAGAATCGCGCTGAAGGTTTGCCATTTCAAGCGCCTTTGAATATGCATCAAAAGCCTTTACGCGTTCGCCTTTATAATTGTACGCAACGCCTAAAAAATTCATTGGCCGGGCAAGGCCCCGCGAAAGATTGAGTTGCTCCCCAAGTCGTAGAGCTTGATTGCTGAAATAGATTGTTGAATCTGGATATGCGAATCTGTACTCCCAGGCCAAATCGTTAAGCAGATCAAATTTCACTCTTCCCTCTTTGCCTTGAAGCCTGCCTTTTATGCTGTCAATTAAGTGAAGGTTCTGTGCGAATGTGTATCCTGGCAGAAACAGCATGAAGAGCAGTAAGGCACGAATCTGCACTAGTCGCACGGGTTATTGGTAGTTTAATCCCAAAGTTATAAAAACGACTGAAAGTAAAGCTGTTATAGAAGGCGATTTTCTTACAGCAACATTACGTATTGCGCTCTTCGAAATTCAGGTCCCGACCATAGGTTTCGTCAATGGCGCTCAAGGCGATGAAGGCAATAACAATAGTACAAAGTCCAACGGTCAGAGCACCGTAAATGATGCCGAGATTATTCGCCTCAACTTGTCCGGTAAGAGGCTCATAATGCGAACCCAATGTGTCGCGCAAGTACTTAAAAGAAATTGTCAATGGTATCACTGTTCCGCGAATGAAATTTGGAACTGTTGTAGCCACAGTTGATCGCAAATTTGTTCCAAACTGTTCTGCTGCGATCGTTACAAACAAGGCCCAATAACCAATTCCGCAGCCCACGAGAAAGCAAGAGAAATAAAAAAATTGAGGTGACTTAAAAGGCGAAAAAAGATACAACACAATAAATACGAGAGTCAAAACTATATAAGTTGCCACTACTTTCTTACGCGAGCCGATACGTTGGCTGAACACGCCACTGGTAAGGTCACCAACAGCCAGGCCAAGATAACTATACATAACCGCATCGCCTGCAGCAACCACTCCTGAGATCGATAACGCTTTTGCGAATTCAGGTGAAAACGTAATTAAGATTCCGATGGCGTACCAAATGGGAAGACCAATAAAAATACATCCCATGAATTTTTTGAAGCGTTCCATATTTTGAAAAAGTTGAAGGAAGTTTCCGCGCTCAACATCTTTTGCCTTGGTTTGCAAAAACATTCCGGATTCAAAAATTGAAACCCGTGCGATGAGCAGGAGAAGCCCCAGTCCTCCTCC
>CBQWHS010000252.1:0-6186 GCA_967728665.1 uncultured Chryseosolibacter sp.
AAAAAAAAAGCCGCTACCAGGACGGTAACGACTTTTAAACCCCACTAGCTAAAACCTGGCTATAGAACAATTTATTGTTCTAATCCTGACTTGTTGAAGCTTACCTCAACGCGCCCGGTAGTATTTTCATTATTTTGGTCTGAACTATAATCGTTCAGCTTAAACATTACAAAAGTCAAAATTATCATTGCGATAATTCGAAGTAGCGTCTTCATATTTCTCCCCTTCTTCTAGCATTCTCCAATAATTCGCATGATATCAGCACGGCTTTTTCCCAGTCTCTGTTGGAGCCTGTTAATAAGTTCGCCTTCGCGTCCATGCCGAAATACAAGATCATCATCGGTAAGAACATTGTAACGCAGTTTTAACGCTTGCCTAACAATTTTCCATCTCCCGATCACATCAAGCTTGTACATATTACTTCTTAATGGACTGCCTAGATCGTAAATGTTGTGCCAATTTTTAAAAACCGGTTTTTCTTAAAGAAACAGCATTCAGACAGCAATAATTCAATACAGTTTGTGGCTCTTTTTCCCCAATTTGTGGAGGTATCCTTCCCAATGGCCGCTAAAATCAACTTGCTCATTTAGGCTTCGAATACTGTTGGCATAAGTTTCTTATTAAAAGGTGAAAACTTATGAGCCTATATCATGATCAAATTGCCGGTAACTTTTTTTGTCTTGGCTTTAATTGCAGGTGCGCTCAGTTTAATGAGTGATATAGAACAAAATGCAGCAACGATGATGCAGTACATCGCGCTCGCATGCATTGGTTTGTTTCTCATTAGCCTCCTTGCTGTTCAAGCCAGAAATCGGCATCACTAACTAAAAATATCATGGCAAATTTCAATAACGAATTGATTAGCATTCTGAATGACCTGATCAAAATTAATCATGACAGAACAGAGGGATATCACAAGGCGGTTCAAGAACTAAAACCAACTGATATTGATCTTAAGACAATGTTTACGAACATGGCAAACGCGAGCCTTCAAAATGCAAACGCGCTGGCAGCAGAAGTGCGGAATTTGGGAGGCGACCCTGCAGCGGATTCGACACAGTCGGGAAAGATTTATCGAGTGTGGATGGATATTCGTGCTGGAATAAGTGCAAGGGATAGAAAATCAGTTCTGTCGCTATGCGAGTTTGGCGAGGATGCTGCATTGAAGGCGTATAAACTTGTGCTCGAATCGGAGACTGAAATTCCTGCGGACATTCGTCAATTGGTTGTTGAGCAATATGACAACCTGAAAAACGCTCATGATGTTGTTAAGCGGCATCGCGACATACAGGATGTTTTAAAATAAATTATCAATAGAAAACTATGGAGACAAGAGGACAAACTGATGATATTCCCTGGATGAAGGGTTTGGTTTCATGTGTGAATAAAATGAAAGAAGAAGGTTACAAAGAGGATTTCCAGGTGACAAAAGAAGGGTTGTCTACCTATAGTAACACTGAAAAATTTTATGGTCCCGACCAGATCAAAATTGACAACTTTTATCGCTTCGAAGGAACTTCTGATCCGGGAGATAGTACAATACTTTATGTGATCACCACAGACGATGGAACAAAAGGAACGCTTACCGATGGATACGGTGCTTATGCCGACTCCGATGTTTCAAAGTTTATTGTTGAAGTAGAAGATATCCAAAAGAAAATTTATAGCTGATGCGAAGGTACTGGCTGATTTTACGCCAGGCACTGAGTGATTTTCTGGATGACCATGGAATGAAGCTCAGTGCTTCACTTTCCTATTATACAATTTTCTCCATTGGCCCAGTTCTCGTCATTGTGATCTCACTTGCAGGAATATTTTTCGGCAGAGAAGCCGTGCAAGGAAAAATATATTATCAAATAAACGGACTCGTAGGCAGCGAGGCCGCGATTCAGATCCAGGAGATCATCCAAAATATTCAGAAGTCTCAAATGGGAACGAGCGGTGCGGTGATTGGAGTTGTTGTACTGGTATTTGGCGCCACTGGTGTTTTTACAGAAATTCAAGATTCAATAAATTTTATTTGGTCCATAAAAGCGAAACCAAAAAAAGGTTGGCTCAAGCTCATCATCAACCGAATGATTTCATTTTCATTGATTGTAACTTTTGGTTTTCTCTTGATGGTTTCCCTTGGGGTGCACGCACTAGTAGACGTGTTGTTCGATAAACTTACGCGCCTTTTTGATGAGGCTACTGTTTATTTATTTGTGATTTTTAATTACGTTTTTCTTTTCATCGTCATCACACTGCTGTTCACAATCATCTTCAAAATATTACCAGACGCGAAGATACGATGGAAGGATACAATCATTGGTTCGGCCTTCACAGCAGTTTTATTTTTGATTGGAAAATTTCTGATCGGTTTTTATTTGGCAAACTCAAACATCGGAATCACGTACGGAACTGCGGCAGCGATTGTTATAATTTTATTATGGGTTTATTACACTTCGATAATATTGTTTTTTGGGGCTGAGGTAACGAAGGTGTATACGATGAAACTCGGCAAAGGCATTGTACCGAATGACACTGCAGTTTTTATAATCAAACAAGAGGTTGAAGAGTTACACGTTCCGAAAGCAGACCTTGAGAAACCTAAAGCAGAAATCCTCGGAAAAGAAGATGTCCCTGATAAGAAACCTGCTTCATGAAGTTGAGTGCGCGACAGTATAATTTTCAAACAAATAGAAAACAAAAGTGCAGCTTACGGGCTGCACTTTTTTTGACTCTACAATTTCAATTGGCGTCAATCCGCTCGGTTGAATGCACCTGCAATCAAACTGATTACAAAGAACACCAGGAATATGTAGAAAATTATTTTAGCAATAGAAGCCGCTCCCGCAGCTATCCCCGTGAAACCAAAAATAGCCGCTACCAGCGCTATTATTAAAAAGGTTATTGTCCATCGTAACATAATTTTACAATTTGGTTGACCCTTTTAATGGATACAATTGCGTGCCATCGTGATTCGCTGCCATTGTCCTGTCTTTGGACAAAAATCGAGGTAAGGTTCACTTCGTCTGAAATTTACACTGGCTTCAAATAAAGAAATTGATGAATAATTCTACTACCGGCTGCATTTCGTGTGTAAATTCTTTCACACGATTTATTCATTCTATGCTAAAACAAGAAGTTTGATAAGGCATTACCTTTTCAATATAGCAAGTGCAATGAGACGGAGAAAAACATTTTCGGTTATAATAGAATCACTTTTCCAAAGTATAGTGGATACCTGTATTCTTCCAGGCACTGCGAATAGCACGGAAATTCTTTGGTTGTATACTAAGCAATGGCGGCATGAATTGACAATTTTGGCCATGGCAATAATCACACTTCTCTCAACGATGGAGTCATCGCAGGATGTGAATATACACAAGCATCAAACAGTGATTGAGCCGGATAATCAAGTGCGCTAATTGCGTATAGACATACCGTTATAAATTTTCATTTTTGGAACCCTTGTTTTTGCTAATTGCTGCAGAAAAATTTAACGATCAGTTTTAACCCGCGTGCGGTGATCTGAAGTGCACGTAAAACCCGTTAAATGACATTTCCGCGCGCCTTTCGGTGTAGAATTAATTCCTCAAATCCGTTATCTTTCTTATGAACAAGAAGGGAAATCATTCTACATGGCAGCCGTTGACAACCGGCAATAATCTACAGCCGGTGTCAATAAGAGGTTGATAATTAATGGTTTATAAAATGGTATCTGTAAATCAAAATTTTGGAGCCAAGGTTGTATTACTCACCAGGAATTTAACCGGCCCTTATATTATGCTTTACCAAAACCTGACACAAAAGCAACAGTTGAAGATTCACCCTCAACACCTTCAAATGTTGCAGTTATTGCATTTGAATACGATTGAATTAGAGCAACGTATTCAAAACGAATTAGAAGAGAATCCTCTCATCGAGGAGAAGGCTGAAGAAGATGGCGCATTCGAAGCAGGAACTCAGGATGCTCAGGATTACAAAGACTGGGAGGAATATTGCTATGATGATATTCCAGATTATAAACTTGAAAACGCGCAACATTTTCAGACGCAAGCGCCCCTGGAAAAACCCCTCATCGAAATTGAAGACTTCCGGCATGAGCTGAAAAATCAACTTGCATTACAACAGCTTTCTGAAATTGAAACGGAAGTTGGTTTTTTTGTTATTGACAGTTTAACAGATGAAGGATTTCTTGAATTTTCGTGTGAAAATCTAGCAGACGATTATTCGATGAAGTGTAGTAAATGGGTTGAGCCGGATGCCGTGCAGAAAGTTATTCACATCATTCAGTTGCTGGAACCTGTTGGTATTGCTACGGCAAACATCAAAGAATGTTTGGCGATTCAGTTGAGGAAAATGCAGCAGAGTCCCGATGTTAAATTAGCCCTTCGCATTCTTGACAACTATTACAACGAATTGATGCATCGGAATTTTGAACGCATCATCAATGAATTAAAAATAGACGAAGATGATCTCAAAGACATTTTTCATCTCCTGGGAACATTGAAGCTTAAACCGGTGGCGGCAGCGACAACTTCACCTCAGACACAAACCATTCTTCCTGATTTCATTCTCGCACAAGATGAAGAGGGAATCCATGTTTCGCTGGCTCGTGAGCGCTCTTCCAAACTGAGTATCAGCTCGTCCTGGAAGAAAATGGTGTATGACACGGAAAAAAGTCATACAGATAACAGATCCAAACAATATTTGAAAAGTAAGCTCAATGCAGCGGAGTGGTTTGTCAATGCTATTCGACAACGGGAAAATACAATGCTGAAAGTGATGGAAGCAATTGTTCGGCTACAGCATGATTATTTCCAGGAAGGTGATATTACGAAGTTAAAACCCATGATCCTAAAAAATGTCGCGGACATGGTTGGCGTGGATATTTCAACGGTTTCACGTATCACCTGTAACAAGTATGTGCAAACTCATTTTGGAAATGTTTTGTTAAAGTCATTATTCACCGAAGGGATTGCAAATCATAAAGGGGAAGTTGTCAGCAACAAGGTGATCCAGAAAACGATCGAAGAAGTGATTAAGCTGGAGGATAAGCGTTGCCCATATTCAGATCAGCAACTTGTCAAAGTATTGGCAAAGCGCGGATTTGAGATTGCCAGAAGAACCGTAACAAAATACAGGGAGCAATTGCATATCCCGGCAGCACAAATGCGCGCGTTTTTAGGCTGATCTATTTTTCGAAAACAACTTATTTATAAATACACACCATGGAAAAAATATTGATCATCGATGATGACAAGGATTTATGTTTTGTTTTAAAGCGTTTTCTTTCGAAGCATGGATTTGAAGTATTAGAAGCAACTAGCGGGAGAGCCGCTCTCGAAATTTTAGACTCGGTCGAGCCAAACCTGATCCTATGTGATTTTCGCCTTGAGGACATGAGCGGTAGCTCGATCCTGAAAAAAATAAAGGAGAAAAATCCGTCTGTTCCCGTAATCATTATCACAGGCTACAGCAATATTAAAACTGCAGTGGAGGTAATGAAACTTGGCGCGATTGACTATGTGACCAAGCCACTGTTGCCCGATGAGATATTGTTGACCATACGCAAAGCTCTCAATACTCCGCACGAAGAGAAACCTGGAGATTCCAGTGAACAGGATATTGCGCTTGAGAAACAGGAGAAATTGAATATGATCAATGCCAAACGCCTGGCAGAATCGGGAAGTTATATATTCGGCGATAGCGCGGATTTCAAAGCGATACTAAATCAAATTGACTTGGTGGCGCCGACAAACTACAGCATTATAATTTATGGGGAGAGTGGGAGCGGTAAGGAAGTGATAGCACAGGAGATTCATAAACGTAGTCGTAGAAACAACAAACCGTTTGTCGCGATTGACTGCGGAACGCTGTCACGTGAGTTGGCAGGAAGTGAATTATTCGGTCATGAAAAGGGATCGTTTACGGGAGCCATTGGTCAGAAAATCGGAAGCTTTGAACTTGCCAATGGAGGCACAATCTTCCTGGACGAAATATCAAACTTGCCATACGATGTGCAGGTATCGCTGCTGCGTGTAACACAGGAAAGGAAATTGCGAAGGGTAGGTGGAACAAAAGACATCGACCTGGATGTGCGTATTATTGTTGCCAGCAACCGGAAATTATGGGATGCTTCGCGCACGGGTCATTTCCGTGAAGACTTGTATCACCGCTTCAACGTGTTTAAGATAAATG
>CBQWHS010000253.1:0-6182 GCA_967728665.1 uncultured Chryseosolibacter sp.
CCAACAACTGCGGTAAGAATAATGTATCCGCTTACTTTCCAAAGATCCACATCATTCAACAATCCGATTTGAGTACGCAGTCCGGTGAACACAAAAAATAATGGCAGAAGCAATACCAGGCTGATGTCCTCAATTTTATCGGTCATTACTTTTCTGAAATTGAAATTCGGAGGCATCACAACTCCAGCCAGGAACGCTCCGAACAACGCGTGAATTCCAATGATCTCGGCGAGATAAGCGGAGCACAAAAGCACAAGAAAGGAAATGGCGACAATCCGTTTACTTATCGTTTCACGTTCGGAATATACGGCACCGAGTTTTTTAAGGAATGGCTGAACCACCATCAGCATTACCATCACATACATTATCGCCAATGCGATTGTGAAGAGCGCACTCACAAATGTTCCTGCTTTTACAATCGCGATAACCGCTGCCAAAATGCACCACGCTGTCACATCATCCGCAGCAGCACACGTGATGGCAATAATGCCCAATTTTGTTTTCGTCAGATTTCGTTCTTGTATAACTCTGGCCAATACCGGAAATGCCGTGATGCTCATTGCAATTCCCATGAACAACGCGAATGAGACAAACGAAATATTTTCGGGCGCGTAACCCTGATAAAGTAAATAGGCAAGTCCTACTCCAAGCGAATACGGGATAATGATCGAAGCGTGGCTAATCACTACTGCATCATGCGCCTGATTCCGGAGAACCTTTAGGTCGAGTTCCATGCCAATCACGAACATGAATAGGATCAAACCAATCTGACTTAAGAACTGCAGATTAGGCAACGAGCCAGCAGGAAACAAAAATGACGACACTTCCGGCAGAAACAATCCAACAACGGATGGGCCAAGCACAATACCAGCGATGATTTCACCAATGACAGTGGGTTGACCAATTTTATTAAAGATTAATCCAAAGATTCTTGAAATAATGATGATAGAAATTATTTGAATCAGCAGTATCGCCAGTGGGTGAATTAATCCATGACCGAACGAATCTTTGAATAATTCAAATGGTGATTTGCCTGAGCTCGCAGCAGATGCCGTTTCATCGACAAGTTTTCCGGCTTCAAGTTTTGCGCCTTGCTGCGTTATCCAATAAATGAGCAGACCGAAAACGATGATTGTGAGCAGATAAAATACAAGTGTCTTTTTTTTCACCGGATCGGTTTATTGTTGAAGTGTAAAAATAGCAATCCCAGCCGAAAAACCTCCGCTGAAATTATTAAAGCGTCTTCGCGCGATTCCAGTATTTATCCATCTCGGCAAGACTCATTTCGCCCATTTTTTTTCCGTCCTTCGCAGATTCTGTTTCAAGGTATTTAAAACGTTTGATGAACTTTTTATTCGTGCGCTCAAGGGCCTCTTCAGGATCGATGTTGATGAAACGGGCGTAGTTTACTAAGGAAAAAAGCATGTCGCCAAACTCAGCCAAAGCTCTTTCACTGTTGATAGGTTCATTAGTCTCTGCATTGAATTCGTTTTTAAACTCCTGCATCTCCTCTTCCACTTTTTGCCATACCTGTTCTTTCTTCTCCCAATCAAAGCCAACACCACGAGCTTTGTCCTGGATCCGGATTGCCTTCACCAATGCTGGCAGCGTTTTTGGAACACCTTCCAGAACAGATTTATTTCCTGCTTTTAATTTGATCTTCTCCCAATTGGCTTTCACCGTTTCCTCGTCATTTGCAATCACATCACCGTAAATATGCGGATGACGTTCTATCAGCTTATCGCAAATGGCATTGAGAACATCGGCCACATCGAATGCTTTTTTTTCTGACGCTATGCGCGAATAGAAAACCATATGAAGCATCAAATCACCAAGTTCTTTTTTGACCTCGTTGAGATCACCTTCGAGGATTGAATCTGAAAGCTCGTATGTTTCTTCGATCGTCAAATGCCGGAGCGACTCCAACGTTTGTTTTTTGTCCCACGGACAATTTTCACGAAGTTCATCCATGATGGTCAACAACCTGTCAAACGCTTTTAATTTTTGTTCGCGGTTTGCGTCAGGAGAAGACTTCGGTGTAGACATACTGAATTAGAATTTATGAGTGTTGCAAGGTAATATTTTACGCTAAACAATTTATTTCATCAAAACGCTCAAATGAATCGTTTGATGTTAAATTTGTTAACCCAAAAAATCAAAACACGTGTCATTAATTAAATCGATTTCCGGAATCAGAGGAACTATAGGAGGAAAAACAGGTGACAACCTGACGCCAGTGGATGTGGTGAAATTCACAGCCGCTTACGGTACCTGGATAAAAAAGAAAAATTCAACTCCCAAAATTATTATTGGCCGCGATGCACGCCCATCCGGGGAAATGGTGAACGCATTAGTCGTATCGACTCTGCAAGGACTCGGAATCGATGTGATCGATCTTGGCTTGTCAACAACGCCAACGGTGGAAATGGCTGTTGTCTGGGAAAAAGCTGCAGGAGGAATTATTATTACGGCAAGCCACAACCCGGTTCAATGGAATGCGCTGAAATTACTAAACGAAATGGGCGAGTTCATCTCCGGAAAAGATGGTGAAGATGTTTTGAAGCTTGCCGATGACGAGGATTTTGAATTTGTACAAGTTACCAAATTGGGGCACTACCAACGAAAGGAGGGCTACATTCAAAAACATATTGAAGCGATTTTGAAGTTGCCGTTAGTAGATGTTGAAGCTATCAAAGCAAAAGGATTTCGTGTAGTGGTGGATGCCGTTAATTCTACTGGTGGAATTGCCGTTCCGATGTTGTTAAGTGCACTAGGTGTTACGGTAAAGGAATTGTACTGCGAACCTACAGGACATTTCCCACATAACCCGGAACCATTGCCCGAACACCTCACCGATATCTCACGTGAGATTGTGAAAGGAAAATATGATTTTGGAATTGTTGTCGATCCGGATGTTGACCGTTTGGCCCTGGTATGTGAAGACGGATCTCCCTTTGGAGAGGAATATACTTTAGTGGCTGTGGCGGATTATGTTTTGAATTCTGGAAAGACGAAAAAAGGGAACACCGTATCAAATTTGTCCAGTACGCGAGCATTACAAGACGTCACTGAAAAAGCCGGTGGTAGCTATTTTGCATCTGCCGTAGGTGAGGTTCACGTGGTTACAGCGATGAAGGAAAATAACGCGGTTATCGGAGGAGAAGGGAATGGAGGAGTGATTTATCCTGATTTGCATTATGGCCGTGATGCCCTTGTCGGAATTGCTTTATTTCTTACTCATTTGGCAAAGTCGAAGGTGTCGGCGTTGCGCCTCAGAATGAAATATCCCAATTATTTCATTTCGAAAAATAAAATTGAGCTTACCCGCGATATCAACGTAGATAAGATTCTGGATTATGTAAAAAAGAAATATAAGAGTCAACCAATCAGCACGGTTGATGGGGTTCGGATAGAATTTGATAAAGAGTGGGTTCATTTGCGAAAATCCAACACCGAGCCCATCATCAGAATTTATGCGGAATCGGACATGGAGACAAAAGCTGAGAATCTTGCCAAGAAAATTATTACCGACATCAAAGAAATCATTTCCGAAAAGCTGCGGGCGCGATAATTCAAACGATCTAAAACTATTAACCTTCCGTTGTTTGCCATTTGAATATTGATAATTGATCAATATTCATGAACTTTGTAGCGTTCATTAACCTGACATGAAAGTTTATTTAGACAATGCTGCCACCACTCCGATAGATCCGGAAGTGTTTGAAGCCATGAAGCCATTTATGCTGGAAGATTTTGGGAACCCTTCTTCCACCCATTCGCATGGACGAAAAGTTCGTGCAGCAATCGAATCGGCACGGAAAAAAGTCGCGGAACTTCTTAACTGCACTCCCGGCGAAATCATTTTTACATCCGGTGGAACGGAAGCAGATAATTCCATTATCCGCAGTGCCGTCGATACTTACGATCTGAAGTGCATTATTTCTTCGCCGATCGAGCATCATGCTGTCACCCATACGGTAGATCATCTTGCCCAGGAAGGGAAAGTGAAATTGCTCATGGTTGATCTTGATCAGAATGGAAACGTCGATCTCAATCATCTCGAAGAATTGCTGAAGAAAAATCCACACGCGCTGGTTTCGTTGATGCATGCAAACAATGAAATCGGAAATTTGCTTGACATAAAGCGTGTTGGCGAATTGTGCGCGGCTCACAATGCCTTTTTTCATTCTGATACTGTGCAGACTGTAGGTCATTATAAACACGACATGAAACAACTTCACGTTTGTGGAATGACAGCCGGTGCTCATAAATTCCATGGCCCGAAAGGTGTTGGTTTCATGTATATCCGCAAAGACAAAAAAATTCATTCGTTCATGTATGGTGGAGCACAGGAACGTAATATGCGCGGTGGAACGGAAAATGTTTACGGCATCATCGGTTTAGCGAAAGCGTTGGAAATTGCTTATCGCGAAATGGACGAGCACCAAGGTTACATTACCGGGTTGAAAACAAGAATGATTGAACAATTGTGCGCGCAAATTCCAGGCGTTCGTTTCAATGGTGATTCAGGAAACCTGGAAAGGAGTTTATATACGGTGCTCAATGTCAGCTTACCGGAATCAGAAGAGAATGACATGCTCTTATTCAATCTGGACCTCCAGGGTATTTCTGCTTCTGGTGGAAGCGCTTGCAGCAGTGGAGCTACTACCGGTTCCCATGTTCTCGGTGCTTTATATCCAGAGTCTAAACGAGGTGCTGTCAGATTTTCATTTAGTAAATACAACAAGCCTGAAGAAATTGATTATGTAGTGAGCAAGCTTGCCGAATTGTGCAGAGTAGCAGTGTAGATGTAAAAAATATTGAAGAGCGTCTGCTGACATGAATCACCAGACGCTTTTTTTATGCGATCATTTCATCGAAGACTTTGACAAAAGTTTTCATCTCGTCAACAGTGCCAACGCTCACACGCAACCATTGCATGTTGTTGAAATCCCAAGTGCGAATAGCAATTCCTCGTTCGGCGAGTTTATTGAGGGTGCCTAGTGCATCTGTCTTCGCATCAAACATCACAAAATTGGTTTGCGATTTTCCGTAGAAATATTTTTTCTTGTCAAGATAGTCAGTTAAGATTTTTCGCGCTTCAGCATTTTTCTTCCGTGTCATGTCTATAAAAGTTGTATCACCGAGACAAGCTTTGGCTGCTGCGATGGCCACCTGGTTCATTGGTATTCCAGGGTGAGTCTTGGCAACCTTGCGAATATATTCTGGCTTGGCGATCAAATAACCGATACGAAGGCCGGCAAGTCCGTACACTTTTGAAAATGTTCGTGATACCAAGACGTTCGCATCTTTTTTTACAAGGTCAATCATCGACATTTGTTGCGAGGGTTCGAGAAATTCCATGTAAGCTTCGTCAGCAAAAACGGGAACACGCTTTGAAATTTCTTCACAAAACGCATGAACCTTTTTCGGATCAACCAGGGTGCCTGTTGGATTATTCGGATTGCAGACAAAGACAAGTTTGGTGTCATCTTTTACTTGAGATGCCATCGCATCATAATCACAAACCAATTCTTCATTCACATTTACTTTATCCCACGTAGTTTTGAAAACTTCTGAATAAGCCATCAATGTTGGGTACGTTGGAAATGCAGAAAGAATTCGTCCGCCGTCGAGGGAAAACGCGGCTCCCGTTGCAGCAAGAGTATCGGCTGAGCCCGCACCGATAGCAATATGTTCCGGTGTTACACCTTCCTTCTCCGCCAGGATCACCTTCATTTCTTTCACAACATCGAACGTGTAACGGTTAGATTCCGAAAGGATGTCCATGAATACTTTTTTAACCCGTTCAGGAGGACCGTAAGGATTTTCATTGGAGTTCAATCGAATCTTCATTGGCTGCTGGCGATTCAATTGCCGAAAGTTTCGTTCAGCTTCGCTGGCCGGTGTGTTAAGAAATTGTTCAGCAAGGGAAGTTGTTACTGGCATTGTCGCTGCAATGGCTAATGTGTTCTTTAACCAATCTCTTCTTGTTGCCATATTCGTTTAGGAAAAGTGTTTACGAATCTAACAAATTTCCAGCTGAAATATCAGGCCGGAATTATCCCCATTTTCTTCATCAGAAAAGTGGCGTTCATTTTCTGTGCGATGCCTGGCTTTAATTTATAATCGAAGGAAAGCTGATCGTTTTCAATGTTTGCTTCGAAGTGATAGTTCTTAAC
>CBQWHS010000254.1:0-6175 GCA_967728665.1 uncultured Chryseosolibacter sp.
GTCCGTTGGCGCTGCAATGTCTAAACCTGTTGATGACTATGATGGTATGATGATCGAGACCGAACACGACAAGGATAACCGGAAGCTTGTGAATTTCGCATATGTTGATCATGATTACCTGGATATGATGAAATATGAGTTTGAGAAGGGCAGAAACTTTTCCAGAGATTTTACCTCAGATTCGTCAGCGGTGGTTATCAATGAACGCGCTGCAGAATTTCTTTTTGGAAAAGATGCCCTTGGAGAAAAATTGATCAACGATCGACCTTATACTGTGATCGGTATTATCAAAAATTTCAACTTTGAGTCCTTGAAAAACGAAGTTCGACCGTTGGTATTTTACTTGCATCCGAATCAACGATTCCTTCACGTAAGGCTTGAACCTGGAGATTACACAAAAACAATTGCTGCGCTGGAGAAAACATGGAAGCAACAAACATCAGACATACCTTTTTCATATTCTTTTCTCGACGAAACATATAATAATATTTTTAAAGAGGAAGTTAAACTGGGGATGTTGTTTACGTTGTTCACTGGACTTGCTCTTTTCATTGCTTGCCTTGGTTTGCTTGGACTTGCTGCGTATATGGCCGAGCAACGAAAAAAGGAAATCAGTGTGCGAAAAGTACTGGGTGCTACGGTGAGCCAGATGGTGATGTTGTTGTCAATAGATTTTGCAAAACTTGTTTTGATTGCCTTTGCGATCTCGGTGCCTGTTGGTTACTACATGATGAATGTTTGGTTAGAAACTTTTGCATTCAAGATCGAAATTCCATTGGCGTTGATGGGAGCAGGCGGGTTGTTAGTTTTGATTATTGCTTTCCTGGCGGTCAGCTACCAAGCGCTGAAAGCTGCTCTTCTTAATCCCGTTGATACGCTGAAGGAAGAATGATCGATGATGGTCATCGGTAATTGGTGATTGGATAATATTAGGAATGTAGGGGATGTCAGTCAAACGAACGAGATCAGACAATGGCCAACAAAAAGGCCTCAATCGATAGTGATTGTATTTTCAAACACGGTTATCTTCATCATTTATTGATTTTGTGAATTGTTGATATGTTTGATTATGACGGCCTGCTGATATTCTTCCAATGTTGTAACTTAGGTCGGATGAGTACTCCAACATCTCCACATACATGAAATCGCCCAGGCCTTATTTTATTGGCGGATGTGTCTCCTTGTTCTTTATGGCATTGTTGTGGTCCGTGGATGATTCATTGATTTATTTTTTTCTCGGTCTCGGATCATTTTTACTTTTCCTGGCTTATTATTTCAAACCGCAAAATGTACGATTTGAATCGTCAGCTCGTGACCGTCGTTCAAGTTCTCAAACCGGAACATTCGAGTCTTTCTTCAGAAAACAAAACAAGCAATCGCAGTCCTCCGGTAATATCAATCCGAGCTCCAAAGCGATAATGTCTTTTATTTTTATAGGCGGGATGATAATTTTTTTCATTGTGATTATCAGCTTGTTTGCCTCGGGTGACGATTATATTCAATTTGAAGATTTTAGTAAAGCGGAGCAGTTCCGCCTAAATTCTCAACTTGACTCTGCAAAGATTTATTATCGCCGCGCTCTTCGCGAAGACCCGGAGTATACAGAGACATTAATCGGGATGGGAAACACGTTTATGAGCGAAGAAAATTATGATTCGTCGCGATATTACTTCGACAAGTCGATGGACATCGATCCCGAATCCACCGAAGCGAGATACGGTATAGCGCTTACATATTACTACCAAAAAGATTATCGATCTTCTTTACGGGAAACGCTTTGGTTAGTAAAGTCATATCCGGAATACACCGATGGCGTGGTGTTGACAGGCGATAATTACTATATGCAAGAACGATATGATTCTGCCATGTACTATTACGAACTTGAATACGGTCGTGGCACCAAAACTCCAGGACTGTCTCATGTGATGGCATATATTTACGATACAAAGGGACAGCAGGAAAAAGCAATCAATTTATACAAAGAAGCACTGAGTATGGACAGTACGCGAGTGGATATTTATGATCGACTCGCCGAGCTTGAACCTGCACAAGCAAATTCATACAAAGCACAAGGAAAGAAATGGCGTGACGCGGGATATGGAAATTAAATTTTAGACTGACGCAAGAACCCCAAAATAGTCATTACGAGAAACAACACACCTACCAGAAGTAATCCAAATCTCAGATTGCTGATATCAGCAATGAAACCAATAATCGGTGGCCCAAATAGAAAACCAGCATAACCAACTGTTGTTACCATAGCAAGCCCCACTCCTGAGGGAAGATCTTTTGTACTACCGGCGATGGAATAAGTAATTGGAACAATTGTTGAAAGCCCCAATCCTACTAGAAAAAAACCTGTGATAGATGCATAGGTGAACGGAAATAGCAATGCAATTCCCAGCCCTATTGTTGCGACCACGCCTCCAATCATAATGAGTTTGCTATCACCCCACGAAGCGCGAACCCGGTCGCCGAAAATTCTTCCCAACGTCATCGCTGATGCGAATGCTCCAAGGGCAATTGGTGCAAGTGCCTTCGATGAGTGAACAACATTTTCCATGTAATTCACAGTCCAGTCTGCCATTGCGCCTTCGCCCATCATGCAGCAGAATGCAATGATGCCAATGGAAATCAACGCTCCACTAGGAATGCGAAACAACGGGCCATCTGTAACAGCGTTACGATCAGGCGTGTCGTAAATTAAATTGCGACTCGCCCAAAATGCCGCAACTAAAGAAGCACCAACAACCGTTGCAAGATGAATTGGTAACTCCACTTTAAGATCTGCAAACAGCGCACCACACCATGCTCCCAACGCCATGCCTATACTAAAGAGCGCATGAAAAGATGTCATGATGGGTTTCTGATATTTCTTTTCCACCATCACGGCTTGAGCATTAATGGCAACGTCTAACATTCCCGTGATTATTCCCATGATCAAATACAACGCAATTAAAACCGGAAGGTTCCCCATAAACGGAATCAGCGGCACCAGTGCACAATACAGTAGCATGGAAAATAATGTGATTTTTCGACTTCCATGTTTGATTATAAACCAGCCTGTAAACGGCATTGCCGTAACAGCCCCCAGTGACAAAGAAAGAAGAACGATCCCGATCGTACCGTTGTCAGCGTTGTATAATTCCTGAATGCGCGGCAAACGGGAAACCCAATTGGCGTAAATAAATCCATTGAGGAAAAAAGCAATCTTGACGGCAATTCGCTGATGTAGCACCTGGTGTAATTTCAGGTGATCAAGTTAAATGAATTATGAATGAAGACTTACTTCACAGTGAAAGTTTTTCGGAGATGGCCAGCATTGCCATTGTTATCAAGTGCCTGCACATCAATGGTGAAAGTTCCTTGTACATCCGAAGTATAAAATTCAATCAAGGCTGTTCCATCAGCGTTGGTTTTAGTCGATGGATTCCAGTAAAGCTGATATCGTCGGTCCGGCATCCGGCTATCGATTTGTTTCTGCGTATCATAGCGCGGGCTATAGAATTCGCGTTGTACCTGAAGTCCTTCATAATTCAACACCACATTCGCTGGATTCACGTCTGCACCAATATTTCCTTGATAAGAAGTGTAGCTGACGATGCCGTTTACTTTGATCGAGCCGACATAGTAGTTACGCTTCACAACTTCGAGCTTACGAATAATTCGCGGATCAACAGCCATAATATTATCGGCATCGAACATCGGCACACCATCGATCAAAATCATGGGATTGTCATTCAACACACCGCCGTTAACAATATCCAGAACTATAAAATGAAAACCGTCTCTTCTTTTTCTAACGAGTACTCCAGGCACATACTCACGCATGACTTCCTCCATCACAGGAAAACGTGTGTAATCATCGAGGTAATAAGTTTCATCTGCCGTTCCATAAAAACCTATGCTGTCAACTACAGTTGCTGTAGGTGTGGCGCCAGTTTCTTCATAGTAAACATCTTGCACCTGCATAGACACTGATCGATCGAGCAGAATGTTTTCGATGCCGGCATTGAGTGAGAATGGAGATTGGACTCGTTTTGCATAAGAAGATGAGAAAGGATTTATGATTTGCATATCGGCACTCGTTGCAAATCTTGGTTCAGTTTGCAGAACAAGTTTCTGTGGTCCAAAAAAATCGGAAGGTTCAAAAAGAACAGATCCATTTACATCAGCTCTATCAACATAGAGATGAATTACCTTTCCAGGTGTTGATAAAAATGCAGCAATTCCAGCTACACTGCTGTCGTTTTTAAGTTTCACATTTCCGGCAATGATATGTCCTCGATACTCGGGCGCAAATTTCTTTTCTTCGCTTTTGCGGAAAACATCGGTCCATGAAAAACGTCTCCAACCTTGTGAAAGCATCAGATTGTCCGCAGCCTGTGACGCAAATGGGTCAGACGAGAAATAAAATTGAGGAGATTCAATCGTTCCTTTTATATCCGATGCAAGCCACAAATAGGATCCAATATCCTGATTTTCCATTGTTGACAAAGAATCATCCCGAGTCACAGACACCGAAAATTGAGTAGTCGCTCCATTAGAGATCGTTAACGGAATCGAGATCTTTCTGCGGGTTTTTATTTCTGATGGAGTCGTGGTGAAGTTTATTGCCAAAGGTTTGGCCGGCCGCTTGAAATATAATCGTTCGCACACCGGTTGGTCATCCTGATTGAAAATCGTCAAGTGTGAAATGCCATCTGGAATTTGACTCTTCTCAATTGAAAAGGTTAACTGATCTGCGACAAATCTTTTCGCCTCTGTTTTGAATACAACGTTGCGGCTATGTGCGATTAACATAACCTCGAAAATATCTGTCGCATTCCTTGTTACGTTGACAGATAACGTATTCCCGTCATCTATTACTGTCATTACGGCTCCAGATGATTTAACTTCTGGCAAGGGTTGAATGACAACGTTTCCCTTCGCATCATTAGTGACACCTTTATATTGGACGCCTGCAACCGGCGTAAGAATAAAATTTCCCAAACCAAACTTTAACGATTCTGACCGTGCAACCGTATCTCCTGATGAATTGATCACAGCAATCTTTCCATTAATGAACTTGCCTGCATTGTCCGTCAGCTTGAAAGCTACTTTACTTTTCAACCCGTCTACGAGGTATCCACCTTCTGGGAAAAAGTCTATGATAATATTTTTTGAAATAGCAGGCTTTGGGACTTCAGGTTTTACGAATGGATTAACAATCGATATCTCCTGGTGATAGAAAAAATCGGGTGAGAAATTTTTCATCCAGTTAGTATAGGCCCGAAAGGTATAATTCCCCGATGCGATGGTAGCTGGCAGAAAGAATGATCCATTTCCCAATCCATTCGTTAATTCGATTTTTGCCTGGATAACTGATTTATTAAACTGGTCAATCACTTCAACGTAAGCCACTTTGCTTAGTGACGAAGCTTTATGGAAAGATCCGTCAACGCAATAAATCGAAAACCAGGCAGTCTCACCAACCATGAAAAAATTTTGGTTCACGTGTGCAAATATTTTTTCCTGCAGATTGTTAATCCTGTAGTGATCAAATTTCTTTTTGATGGAATCAGCTGAATAGGATTGTGCAAACGCAGTGTGACTGCAGATAACGATCAACAGACAGCATTTAAAAATGTTAGTGATTAGTTTGTTGATCATGGCCAGAAAGAAGGTTTTGTCGTTGTTCCACCATGAAGTCGGCAATCAATGCATTCAGGTCTCGCGGTCAGGTAACCGAGGACCATTGGATCACCAAAGCTGCCGATGAGCAGTGAATTATCGCTTAATCCTTGTATATCGGCGACCAAAATTGTATCGATTGCGCAGATTGTCCCATACGTTCGCAGGTCTTTGGGTAGATCATAAAAGTTTACATAAATTCTTTTTTCCTCATAAGTTCCCGCGCTGAAATATCCCAACGCCACATTTTGCGGATTGGAAATATTGGAAATATTTCCTGTAATCTGTGAAGGCATCGGATCAAAAAGACTGCCCAGATTTTCTGTTGATTGTTCAAGCTCTCTCCAATAATCGAACGCTTGTTCTGTCACTGCATATTGCCTCAGTAAAAGACTATATGTCTTTGAGACTTTGATACTTCCCTTTTCAATATACTTCAGCTCAAAGTTGCTAATCATATCATCGGTACTGGCAATGGACGAGGCGATTTGAATATCTGTAG
>CBQWHS010000255.1:0-6164 GCA_967728665.1 uncultured Chryseosolibacter sp.
CGACGTCGATCAGGCCGTAACGATCATTGAACGCTTCCAGGAGATTCCGGAGAACTTGATATTGTCCAACGTGTCCTCGACAATTGTCTTGTCTAAAGTTTTCATTACGATCGCCTTGTTCCAGTCTGAGCCACCTGCGGATACCATGTATGCGGCCAGGGAGCCATCTTTTGTAAATGAAATACCAGAGAGTTTGGTGGTGCCATCTGCAGAGAATTTATTCGGATCGAGAAACACTTCAGGCGTTCCATCAATTCCTTTTTTGCGATACAAAACGTTGTGGTTTTGCAAGCCATCGTTTTTATAGAAGTAGTAAAATTCTCCTTCCTTGGACGGTGCAGTTAATCTTTCGTAATTGAAAACTTGCTCAAGTCGTTTCAGAACTTTGTCACGGTAAGTGATATTTTTCAAGTATGCTGAAGTCACTTCATTTTGACTCTTCACCCACTCTGCTGTTTCTTTCGAAGTATCATTCTCCAACCAACGATACGGATCACTGACTTGCACACCATGATAAGTATCAACGGTATCAACTTTTTTCGTTTTTGGATACACAGAAGCGGAAGCTGTTTCTTTCTGTGAATTGCAAGAAATCATTGTCATGAGTAGTCCACAAAAAATTATAATCACAAGGTTTTTCATAATGAAGGATTTGAGGCAAAATACAACGAAGGTCTATAACGTCACAACGTTTTCGATACGAGTGGTAGCAATAGCATTTGCGTTTTAGGCAGTGTCGTGATTTGCGCAGAGGTTTAAAAAGTAATGATGCAATTTTTAGTTGATGGTATCAAACTTGGTATACGGCACCAACACCTTCGGAATTCTAATGCCTTCTTTGTTTTGATTGTTTTCCAGTATGCCGGCAACAATTCGCGGCAACGCCAATGCACTTCCGTTTAACGTGTGAAGTAGCTGCGTTTTTCCGTCTTTGTTTTTGTTACGAAGTTTCAAACGATTTGCCTGGAACGTTTCAAAGTTGCTGACAGAGCTAACTTCCAACCAACGCTGTTGCGCTCCGGAAAAAACTTCCAGGTCATATGTCATAGCTGAATTTACACCCATGTCTCCTCCGCAGAGTAAAAGTTTGCGATAAGGCAACTCGAGTTTTTCCAGCAATCCCTGAACGTACAATGCCATGTCCTCAAGGGCAGCATATGATTCTTCGGGTTTGCGGATCTGAACAATTTCCACTTTATCAAATTGATGAAGTCGATTAAGACCACGAACATGAGCGCCCCAGCTTCCAGCCTCCCTTCTGAAGCACGGTGTGTAGCCCACATTCTTAAGCGGCAGTTCGTTGTCAGACAAAATCACATCACGATACAAATTTGTAATCGGAACCTCAGCAGTCGGAATCAAATACAAATTGTCGAGTTGCATGTGATACATCTGGCCTTCCTTGTCGGGGAGTTGTCCCGTTCCATAACCGGAAGCTTCATTCACAACAATCGGTGGTTGTATCTCACGATATCCCTGTTTCTCTGCTTCATCCAAAAAGAAATTAATTAAGGCGCGCTGCAACTTTGCACCCTTGCCTTTGTAAACGGGAAAGCCAGCTCCGGAAATTTTATTGCCGAGATCGAAATCGATGATGTCGTATTTTTTGATGAGGTCCCAATGAGGCAGTGCATCAGCAGGTAGTTTTGGTAATTCACCCCATTGATAAACATTCAAATTATCATCTGGTCCGCCACCTTCCGGCACCTTTTCATGAGGAACATTTGGTATTGAATACAGAAGCTTTTGCAATTCAGTTTCAGTGCTTGCCAGCGTTTCTCCCAATTCAGCAACAGTCTTTTTCAGTGTGGCTGTTTTCGCTTTCAAAGTTTCAGCCTGTTCCTTTTGCCCAGACTTCATCAAGTTGCCGATTTCTTTAGCAAGACCGTTCGATTCCGCCAGCAAATTATCTTGCTCTTGTTGCGTCTGTCTCCTTCGCTGGTCAAGCGACAATACCTGCTCTATGGTTTCTTCGATGCCTTTTAGACGTCTTTTTTTCAGTCCGTTGATAACTTTGTTTTTGTCTTCGCGGATCGCGGAAACCTGGAGCATACTTTTTGTGTTTAAGGATAAGACTCAAAATTAGTTTATTTGAATTTTCCGGGCGTATTACAGCCGGAATAAAATATTTAGGGGGATTTGATAAGTTTAAATTTTAGCCTATAATTGCATTGTCATTCGGCTTAGCCTTCGAGCCCTCTGAATTTGAATCCAGTTTTTTACTTCAAATTTTTTACTTCTAGAATTTTCCTGTTCATGATTTAGTTTCAGAATTTCTCTGATTTCAACCAACTCATACAACATTATACACTCAATCAAAATCAATTTTTTCAACCAACATGTACACTATTGATGATCTGAACGTCAGACTTCTTTCTGAATTGAAAGAAATCGCTGAGGGGATGGGTATTAAGAATGCCAAGAAACTTGCCAAGCAAGATTTGGTTTACAAGATCCTCGATCAGCAGGCTGTTTCAGGAGAAGCAGCTCCCGCCAAAACCAATTCTACCGAAGCCGAGCCCGAACGTAAAATGCGTCCACGCAGACGCGAGAATGTAGCACCCGCTGCTGCTCCAAAACCAGAAGCTGAATTATCGTCTGATGAATTACTTGATTCCATCAATATGGATTTCAATTCATCTGCTGCAAAGTTTGACGATAAGGAAGAGCAAGAAGAGAAAGAGGAATCTTTCGAACAGCCGAAAGCTGAAGCTGATAATACTTCGTATGAAGCACCTGTGAGAGAACGTGGAGAACGCGAAAACCGTGAGCCTCGTGAACAGCGCGAAGGTCGCGAAGAAAGATCTCAGCAGCCTCCACGTCCGTCAATCCGTGATTTCGATGGTGCCATCAGCAATGAAGGTGCATTGGAAATTATGCAGGATGGTTACGGATTTTTGCGCTCATCTGATTACAACTACCTGGCGAGTCCGGATGATATTTATGTTTCACCTTCGCAGATTAAACTTTTTGGTTTAAAAACCGGGGATACAGTAAAAGGTTTTATTCGTCCTCCGAAAGAAGGTGAAAAATATTTCGCTTTGTTAAAAGTTGAGTCAGTTAACGGAAAAACCACAGAAGAAATTCGTGACCGTGTTGCCTTCGAATATCTCACTCCACTTTTCCCGGAAGAAAAATTGCGATTGAGCACTACGCCTGACAACATGTCAACTCGTATTCTTGATCTTTTCGCACCCATTGGAAAAGGTCAGCGTGGTATGATCGTGGCGCAGCCAAAAACCGGTAAAACAGTACTACTGAAACAAATTGCAAATGCAATTGCTGAAAATCATCCGGAAGTTTATCTGATCGTTTTGCTGATCGATGAACGCCCCGAAGAAGTTACAGATATGGCCCGCAGCGTAAGAGCTGAAGTCATCGCGTCAACATTTGATGAGCAGGCTGAACGCCACGTGAAAGTTTCTTCCATCGTGCTTGAAAAAGCAAAACGCATGGTAGAATGTGGTCACGATGTTGTTATCCTTCTCGATTCAATCACGCGACTCGCTCGTGCTTATAACACAGTTGTTCCGTCATCCGGAAAAATTCTTTCTGGTGGTGTGGATGCAAATGCACTTCATAAACCTAAACGTTTCTTTGGCGCAGCGCGTAATGTGGAGAACGGTGGATCACTGACTATCATTGCAACTGCCTTGATCGATACTGGTTCGAAAATGGACGAAGTTATCTTTGAAGAATTTAAAGGAACAGGTAACATGGAACTTCAGTTGGATCGCAAGCTTTCCAACAAGCGTGTTTATCCTGCTATCGATGTTCCGGCATCAGGAACCCGCAGAGAAGATCTGTTGATGCGCGAAGACGAACTTCAGCGCGTTTGGATCCTTCGCAAATTCATGAGCGACATGAACTCAAACGAATCAATGGAATTCCTGTTGAGCAGAATGAAGGGAACACGAAACAACGAAGAGTTCTTGCTTTCGATGAACGGATAATTGTTTTCAATACCGATAATAAAAAAGGATGTCTCATAAAGACATCCTTCTTGTTTAGGAGACAATTTAATCTATTGAATAGCTTTTTGCGCTTCAACTAACAAATCAAATTTCACATCGGTGAGTTTAATCAGATCACTGCTGTCGCCGAGCACTTCATCGATCAAACCAAAAGCTTTTGCTTCGAGCGCATTGAGGTAACGATCACGCAAAAAATATTCTTCAATTTCTTTCCATGAGTGTCCGGAATGTTTTCCCATTAGATGAAACAGTTGAGTTTGCAGACGCTCCTGTTCGCGTGTGGCAATTCGAACATCTTCCGTGTACCCTTGTGCGCCACCACCAGTTGGATGCATGTGGATGGTAGCGTGAGGTAGCGCAAATCGTTTGCCTTTTGCTCCCGAGCACAACAGCGCAGTTCCCATGCTGGCTGTAATTCCAACGGCTACCGTTGACACCGGCGCAGTGATCATTTGCATCGCATCATATATTGCGAGACCCGAATACACAACTCCACCCGGACTGTTGATGTACAAATTGATCTCACGTTTCGGATCTATGCTGTTGAGATAAAGCAGTTGAGCAACAACGAGATTTGCAGATGTGTCGTCTACTTTTGTGCCGAGGAACACAATGCGTTCCTTCAGCAATAGACTGAAAATGTCATAGGCTCTCTCACCACGGCTATTGCTGTCAATAACCATGGGAATTACACTTGCGTGGATCATGGAATTACGGTTTAGTAAAAAGTGTTGAAACTTGGTGCTTCATTGGATGATCACTGGAATCATTAAAGATCTCTTGATGGACATCCTGAATTTGTTGATGAATTAGTTTTCGTCCAAACAATCGAATGACGGAATAGGTCTGTTTCTGGGTTCGCACTTCCCTGCGCAGTGCCGGCGATACGATCATCTTTGCGTGAAACAAAAGCGAATCTTCCAGCGACATTGTCCCTTCGATAAATTCTTCGATGTGTTTGATATTATTCAGTGAAGTCCGCATAGCTCATTGAATTGTGTTTCACTTCGTCACGCACTTTTTCCAGGCACTTATATTTTTGCACAGTTGCTGAATGTTCACTTCGATAGTTGAAAAGTTTTGTGATGTCATTCACAGTCTTCTTTTCATAATAGAATGCCTGCAGCAACTCAAGGCACTTTCTGCCGGCAAGTTCAATAAGAGACAAGAGTTTGTTTTCATTTATAATTTCGGATTGATATTCGGGTAGTTCGATCTCATGTTCGAATCCATCAAGTGAAACCCATCTGCTTTGTTGTTTTACTGAACGGTTCCACAAATGTTTCGCGATGCCAATGACGTAAGCTTTATCCGACAGGACGGCGTTTGAATTTTGCTGAAGGGTTTTCTCATAATAAACAATCAGCGCTTCCTGAAAAATGTCACGTGCTTGCTCGAAGGATCCACCATTTGCGCTGATGAATTTCGCCACTGGATAAAATGATGTTTCATAAAGTTCACGAAACAGATCTTTATGCTCTTCAGTGGTGTCGAGCGATATTAATTCCGAAGCCGTGCAATACATAAATAAAAATTTAGTCGCTATGATACAGTGCACTAATCCCAACAAATATCACCTTGAAGTTCCGAATATTTTTAGAAAAAAGTTTGGGGCATGTAAGCGGCTATATGCTTACGATTGTTACTGGCAAAAACATTAGAAATATTGGTGACAGCTTTCGCTAATGGCAGTATCGGAGACCTAGTTTACTCAAAATGAAAAAGGAGTATTTGATAATACGAAACTGTTACTCAGTGATTGGTGTTCTCAGCCAGCTAAAACAAAAAAGCCCTGATGATTCAGAGCTTTTAGTACCCAGGAACCCGAAACAAAGTTCGGGTTAAACAGGAGTTGAACCCGTACAAGCATTACTGCTCATCCCGATTTTCATCGGGACGTGTCTTACCAATTAACCATTCGATATACTTCTTGCTCTTCTTTGACTTAATTTCTTGTTCCCGTTTAAGGGCATCACTTGCATTTGAATACACTTCCTGATAGACTTTGATCCAGGGACGATAGGGTTTAGTGGACGGTGCTTTACCTGAATTATGTTCTGCCAATCTTTGGGAGGGATTTTTCGAGAAGCCAACATAGTATCTGTCCTTAATCTGGGACTTCAATATGTATATGTAGAACATAAAAGAAAAAGCCCTGATGATTCAGGGCTTTTAGTACCCAGGACGGGA